>JAISXG010000044.1 GCA_031270605.1 Oscillospiraceae bacterium
GACGTAAAAGTTCCTTCGGGCAATGCTGAAATCCTTGCAGCATACACAAATGTTGTGAACAAGGCAAAAGCCGCAAAGGTTGGATTTACTAAAAAAGAGTATCAGAATGTTCCCGATAACAGCACTGACAGAAAAATTGAAAAGGGCAGCTTCATTGTCAATAGTCTTTTAACACTTGCAAAAAGCATATTCAAAACAGAAGATAAAGCAGAAACAGAGATAAAGGAAAAGGGCAGCGATATGAAATGGTTCCCCGTTCCGAAAAATGAAAAGGGCTGCTATTTAACAGATGTGAACTTCATCAAATCTGCCGAAGCAAAAAAGCTTACAAACGGCAACATTGAGTTAAAAATCGTTTTGAAAGACGAACAGGACTCTCAGCCCACACCGGACGGTTCAGGCGCACCCCTGAGCAAGGTCGGCGCGATGTTCTACCCCATTCCGGTTGAGGATATTCAAACAACCTTAAAAGATCCCACCGTATCAAAACTCATCAAAGATGCTTCTGCAACGGTTCTTTATAAGGACAGCACCGCAGTCATTGAGTACAACCCTGCGAATGACCAGCTTATTAAACTTGAACACAATCTTATCGGCGGTTTAACATTAAGAGGAAAAGCTGTTGTCGGCGGCGAGTTCGGTGTTGTACAAAATGTTTACAGCACAATGAAAATTTGGGATGTCAAATATTAAATTCAGTTAAAAAAGCATCAGCCTTATGCTGATGTTCAGACAAAAAAACCTCATCCGGCTCACGTCGGATGAGGTTTTTTCAGTCTGTCTGGCAAAGTTGGCAACTTCTCGTCTAAAAAACAACCAAATATATAAGTTAAAACGCAAGCCCGTTTTCAATATATGCTTCAAGCTCTTCGATCGGAATGCGCACCTGCTCCATAGAATCACGCTCACGTACGGTGACGCAATTGTCCTCGAGGCTCTCAAAGTCGAAGGTGACGCACCAGGGCGTTCCGATTTCGTCCTGCCGGCGGTAGCGCTTGCCGATGGAGCCCGCGTCGTCAAACTCCACATTGAACTTTTTTGAAAGCAGGGCATAAATCATTTCAGCCCCGTCATTGAGCTTTTTGGAGAGGGGCAGCACCGCCGCCTTGACAGGGGCCAATGCCGGGTGCAGGCGCAAAACAACGCGCGTGTCGCCCTTTTCGGCGTCCACGACCTCTTCGTCATAGGCCTCAACCAAAAACGCGAGCGCAACACGGTCCGCCCCCAGAGAGGGCTCGATGACATAAGGCAGGTATTTTTCATTCGCTTCCTGGTCAAAATATTCAAGGCTCTTGCCCGAGGTCTGCTGGTGCTGCGTCAGGTCAAAATCCGTGCGGCTGGCAACGCCCCACAGCTCGCCCCAGCCGAAGGGAAAGAGAAACTCAAAGTCTGTCGTGGCGTTTGAATAATGCGAAAGCTCCTCCGCGTCGTGGTCACGCAGTTTGATATTTTCCTCATGAATGCCAAGCGAAAGCAGCCAGTCTTTGCAATAATTCTTCCAATAAGAGAACCATTCAAGCTCCGTGCCGGGTTTGCAAAAAAATTCGAGCTCCATCTGCTCAAACTCACGGATCCTGAAAATAAAGTTGCCGGGCGTGATTTCATTGCGGAAGGATTTGCCGATCTGGCAGACGCCGAACGGCACCTTTTTTCTTGTGGTGCGCTGGATGTTCGGGAAGTTCACAAAAATCCCCTGGGCGGTCTCGGGGCGCAGAAACAGCTCGTTCTTCGCGTCCTCCGTCACTCCCTGAAAGGTTTTGAACATCAGGTTGAATTTGCGGATGTCCGTGAAATTGAGCGCGCCGCAGTCCGGGCAGGTGATGTTATTCTCTTTTATAAACGCCGACATTTCCTCAAAGCTCCAGCCCGCAGGGTTTTCACCGTGGTCTTCAATGAGTTTGTCTGCGCGGTGGCGGGTTTTGCACTCCTTGCAGTCCATCAGCGGGTCAGAAAACCCGCCCACGTGGCCGGACGCAACCCAAACCTGCGGGTTCATAAGGATCGCACTGTCAAGCCCCACGTTATAAGGACTTTCCTGCACAAATTTCTGCCACCACGCGCGTTTTACATTGTTTTTGAACTCAACGCCGAGCGGGCCGTAATCCCATGTGTTGGAAAGGCCGCCGTATATTTCACTGCCCGCATAGACAAAGCCCCTGCCGCGGCAGAGCGCGACGATTTTTTCCATTGTTTTTTCACTGTTGTGCATGATGACTGCCTCCATCATTCATATTCAATAAACAGCTAATATCTTATATGATTGCCAAAAAAAAGTCAAGCCGAACCGCGAAGAAAGCCCCGCAGCGCACAAAAACCGCCAAATCGCAAACTCCCCAGACTCCGGCTCGAACATAATTGTCAGGAAGGATAGACACGCACGAAAAAATCATGTATAATACCATTAAGTATACTGTTTGTTTCAGCGGCAGACGCACGAATCGGAAAGGAATGACATGCGATGGCAGACAACCTTATTTTTCAGGTGAACGACAATTTCAATTTGGATGAGTTTGCACAGAAAGTGATCCGGATGGGTCATGCGAGAGGCTACATGACCACCTATGCCAGCGCCGGCGGCATCTATTTTATCGACTTCAATGACGGCAACGAAGGTTTTACAAAATATATCGGCATGGGCGCCAACATCCGCCTGACGCTTCTCAAAAACGGAATGACGCTCCATGCAAACTTTACCGATGCGGACTGGATCGGTAAGGTTGTTGCGTATTGTCTTTCCTCCGTTACCTGCGGCTTTGCGCTTATTCCGGGAATCATCGGAACCTTCAAGCAGCTGGACTTTCCAAAAAAAATCGGAAACGAGCTTTATTTGCTTCTTAACGATACCAATCAGCCCTATTATTCTTCGCCCGCCGCGAACCCGTTTGCATCCTCACCCGCACAGGGAGCTTATCCGCCCCCGCCAACCGCAAACACGCCCCCCACGCAGCCGCCCCCAAGCGGGGCACAGCCCGAGCAGCAAAAATTCTGCACCACCTGCGGCGCGGAGCTGCGCGAGGGCTCACAGTTCTGCACCCAATGCGGTTCAAAAAACACAAACAGCATATAATGCTGGATTTTCATAAAAAAAGCATATCGGCGGTAACAGCCGATATGCTTTTTTGTGGTTTGCAAAAACTACCGTTTCTTTTTGTTGAAAAATCCGCCCTTATTATCCTGCCGTTCCTCGGGAGGGTTGCTGCCAAGCTCGGCATTCAGCTCACGGATCAGCTCTTTTTGGCGGTCGGTGAGCTTTTTGGGAACGTCGACCACGATTTTCACAAGTTGGTCGCCCCTGCCGCGGCCGTTGAGGTTTTGAATTCCCTTCTCTTTGAGGCGGAAAATGTCGCCCGGCTGGCTGCCCGCGGGCAGGCTGTATTTGACCTTGCCGTCCAGTGTCGGCACTTCAAGCTCGTCGCCCAAAGCGGCCTGTGCAAAGCTCACTGTGACCTCACACCAGACATTATAGCCGTCACGCTCAAAGAACGGGTGCGGGCGCACATTCACGCCCACGCGCAAGTCGCCAGCGGGGCCGCCGTTCACGCCCTTGTTGCCCTGGCCGCGCACATTCACCACCTGCCGGTCGTCAATGCCGGCGGGGATGTTCACGTCAATTTTGATATTGCGGCGAATTCTGCCCGTGCCCTTGCACTTGGTGCAGGGGGTGGGGTTATAGCGCCCGCGCCCGCCGCATTTGGAGCATTGGCGCTGCTGGGTGATGTTGCCGAACGCCGTGCGCTGGGTCGTGTTGACCACACCCGAGCCGTTGCAGTCCGGGCAGGTCTGCGAGGTGGTGCCCTGCGCCGCGCCCGAGCCGCTGCACTCGTCGCACACCTCAATGCGCGGCACCTCGACCGTTTTTTTGGAGCCCTTTGCGGCCTCTTCAAACGAAATCGTCACAGAAGCCTGAATGTCGCTGCCGCGCTGGGGCGCGTTGGGGTTCACCCGCTGCCCGCCAAAGCCGCCGCCGAAAAAGCTTGAGAAGATGTCACCGATGTCAAAATCTATGCCCCCAAAGCCGCCGCCAAAGCCGCCCCCGCCGCCAGCGCCATAGTTCGGGTCAACGCCGGCGTGGCCGAAGCGGTCATAACGGGCCTTTTTGTCACCGTCCGACAAAACCTCATAAGCCTCGTTCGCCTCTTTAAAGCTCTTTTCAGCCTCGGCGTTGCCGGGGTTTAAGTCCGGGTGGTATTTCTTCGCCATTTGGCGGTATGCTTTTTTGATCTCATCTTCAGAAGCGCTTTTGTCAACGCCAAGCACCTCGTAATAATCCCGTTTATTCTCTGCCATAAGAACTCCTCATATTAAAGTATGCAGACAGCCTGCACAGCTCAGAATCATATATACCCTGCACATTACAAAACCTCTAACGCGGCAATCAGTTCATCCCATTTATGTATATGCAGGTGTTCACATTCCGGTTCTGCCTTTGTGCTTTGCGGCTGTTCGTCAACACTCCGGTCGTCATACCACACCGGGAAAATGCCGACCCGGGACGCGCCGCCCACATCCGCCTTGAGGCTGTCGCCGCAATACCAGACCTCACCTGCGGGAAGCCCGGCTTTTTTCAGCGCGGTTTCAAACAACAGCCGATTCGGCTTGCAAACGGCATAATCGCTTGACGCCATCACAAATTCAAAGCGGTTTTGGGGCAAAAAGCGGTTGAGCCGGATGCTCAGCGCCTCGCCCGAAAGGGCAATATTGCTGATAACGCCGCTGCGGATTCCCCGTGAGTTTATGTAATCCAGCATTTTATCCGCACCGGGCATCAAGGCCCCGGGTGTCAGATTGTCCCAAAAAACGGTTTCAGCCCGGGCATATGAAATGGTCAGCTCCAGACCGCTGTATTCACACACAAGACGCAGCAGCTGGTGCGCGTGCAGCTCATAGCCAAGGTGATGAATGCCGCCCATGTCTTTAAAAATCTTCTCAAACGCAGAAAAAAGCGCGGGAAGACAAAGCTGTTCCCCCGCCGGCTCCGCGTAGGCGAGCAAGCCCTGCACGCCGCGCATCAAGTCCCAGTCCGGCTCACAGAGCAGGGTGTTTCCATAATCAAAAACAATCATTTTGGGGAGTGTCACAGGCACCGCTCCTTTTTCTTTTCAGCAAAAAAGTGTGTTCATCAGAAAAACTTCTTTGTTCCGCCGGAGCATCCCGGCGGAACAAAGAAACCTGTTTTTATTCTTCAACGTCCGTATACGGTGCGTCATATACGCCGTCGTCGGGGCCGGGAGCGCCGCCCGCAGCGGCATTCGGGTCAAAGCCCGCGCCCTCGGGGCCGCCCGCCGCTTTATAAAGCTTTTCGGAGAGGGCATAGAACTCTTTCGTCAGCTCCTCCTGACGGGACTTGATGAGGTTGATATCTTCACCCTTGAGCGCCTCTTTCAACGCGTCAACCTTGTCGTTCAATGCGGATTTTTCTTCAGCAGAGAACTTGTCGCCGTTCTCTTCAAGGATCTTTTCGCTCTGGTAGACCATCTGGTCCGCGTTGTTTCTTGTGTCGAGCTCTTCCTTGCGCTGTTTATCCTCTTCCGCAAACTGCTCCGCCTCACGAACGGCTTTTTCAATGTCGTCCTTGGACATATTGGTGGAGGAGGTGATTGAAATTTTCTGCTCCTTGCTCGTGCCGAGGTCCTTTGCCGAAACATTCACGATACCGTTCGCGTCGATATCAAATGTGACCTCGATCTGCGGGGTGCCGCGGCGCGCGGGCAGAATACCGTCCAAATGGAAGCGGCCGAGGGTTTTGTTGTCGCGCGCGAATTCACGCTCGCCCTGCAGCACGTGCACCTCAACAGAGGTCTGGTTATCCGCCGCGGTGGAGAAGGTCTGGCTCTTTTTGGTGGGGATGGTGGTGTTTCTGTCGATGATTTTCGTGCACACGCCGCCCAATGTTTCGATGCCGAGGGACAAGGGTGTGACGTCGAGCAGCAACAGTCCCTTTACTTCACCGCCCAGAACGCCGGCCTGAATGGCCGCGCCGATGGCGACGCATTCGTCGGGGTTGATGCCCTTGAAGGGCTCCTTGCCTGTGAAGCTCTTGATGGCTTCCTGCACCGCGGGAATTCTCGAAGAGCCGCCCACCATGAGCACTTTGTCAACCTCGCTGATTTTCAGACCGGAGTCAGACATCGCCTGACGCACGGGGCCCATGGTCGCCTCGACAAGGTCGGCCGTCAGCTCGTTGAACTTCGCCCTCGTGAGGGTCATCTCAAGGTGCTTGGGGCCGCTTGCGTCGGCCGTGATAAAGGGCAGGCTGATGTTGGAGGTCGTCACGCCCGAAAGCTCGATTTTCGCTTTCTCCGCCGCTTCTTTCAAACGCTGCATCGCCATTTTATCGCCGCGCAGGTCAATGCCCTCCGCTTTTTTGAATTCGTCCGCGATCCAGTCGATCACCCTCTGGTCAAAGTCGTCGCCGCCAAGGCGGTTGTTGCCCGCGGTGGCGAGCACCTCCTGCACGCCGTCGCCCATTTCGATGATCGAAACGTCGAACGTGCCGCCGCCGAGGTCATACACCATGACCTTCTGGTCGTTTTCTTTGTCGATGCCATAGGCAAGGGCAGCGGCAGTCGGCTCGTTGATGATGCGCTTGACCTCAAGGCCGGCGATTTTGCCCGCATCCTTCGTTGCCTGGCGCTGCGCGTCGGTAAAATATGCGGGAACGGTGATAACGGCTTCCGTCACCGCGCCGCCGAGGTAGCTCTCGGCATCCGATTTCAGCTTTTGCAGGATCATCGCCGAAATCTCTTGGGGGGTGAACTTTTTATCGTCAATTTTCACATGATAATCTGAACCCATCTGGCGTTTGATGGATGAAACGGTTCTGTCGGGGTTGGTGATCGCCTGGCGCTTTGCCACCTGCCCGACCATACGCTCGCCGGTTTTGCCGAACGCCACGACCGAAGGGGTCGTCCTCGCGCCCTCCGCGTTTGCGATAACAACGGGCTCGCCGCCCTCGATTACCGCCACGCAGGAGTTTGTTGTGCCAAGGTCAATGCCGATTACTTTTGCCATAGTGTATTCCTCCAATTCAAGTTTCAAATAATTTATATGATGTGCGGCCGCAATGTTTTTTTGCCGCAGAATCTAAAACAACGGTTACGCGTTCCGTCAGTTCGCAACCTTTACGGTTGCCGGGCGCAGAACACGTTCGCCCATTTTATAGCCTTTTTGAAACACGTCAACGATCTCATTTTCACCATATTGCCCGTCTTCAACGTGCATCACGGCGCTGTGCAGGTTTGGGTCAAAGCGCTCACCGGCTTCACCAAACGGCTCCACCTGCATGCCCTTCATGGTTTCTAAAAGCTGGTTCGCAGTCATTTCAACGCCCTTGCGGTAGTCTTCGTAAGAAGCCTCGGTATTCTGCGCCGCACGCTCAAAATTATCGATGGCGGGCAAAAGCTTTGAGAGCACCTCCGCCTTCGTTTCACCATAAAGCGCCTCGCGCTCTTTCTGGGAACGCTTGCGGAAATTGTCATATTCCGCAAGGGTGCGCACCCATTGGTCCCTGGCCTCGGCAAGCTCCCGTTCAAGCTTTTCGACCTCTTCTTTTGCGTGTTTTTTTTTGCCCTTTTTCAGGTCAGGAGTGTCTTTTTCGTTCTCCTGCTCCTCCACGAACGTATCCTTGTCGATCGTTTCGTTGTTTTCCATGTACGCTCTCTCCTTATGATTGGTTTTAATGTTATGGCTGTTTCAAAATCAAAGATCGCAAAGCAAGAAAAGAATATATGCGAAAGGCTATTCCTCCACAGAATCTGAAAGAATGCCGCTCACGATGCGGCTGATGAAGCGGATGCTCGGAATCAGCCGCGCATAGTCAATGCGCGTCGGGCCGATGATGCCCACGGTGCCCGCGTCCTGCCCCGCAATGCGGTAGCTTGCAAGAATCATGCTGGAGTTTTCCATTTCCCTGAAAAAGTTTTCGCGGCCGATGAGCACGCTCAATTCGTCGCGGCTGGCAATCAGAAGCTTGCTCAGCGGCTCGCCGCGGTTCAAAAACTCCAGAAGCTCGCAGGCATTGTTTTCAAGCTCGCGGTAATTCAAAAGGTTTGACTGCCCGTCAAGCAACACCTCTGAACGGGTGGACGCCTGAGAGAGCTCCGAAAGCGCAACCATCAGCGGCGTCATCAAAAAGGCCTTTTCACCCAGCGAGGCGACAATGGTCTGCACCCCCGCGGTGTGGATGTCCGACGCGCGCTGCCCCAAAAAATGGGCGGCGGCAACATTATAAAACAGCTCCATGACCTCAAGCGTCAGCTCAGAGTCCATGCGGCAGACGCGGCTTTTGATCACGCCTGAGGATGCGAGAAGAACCACCATTGCCGTTCTGGTTCCGATGGGCACCAGTTCCACGCGCTTGATGCGCGTCTGCGAGTCAAGCGGCGTTGTGGAAAGCGCGGCGCAGCCCGTCATTTCGGCGAGAATGCCGCTGGCCTGTGCAAGCACGCGCTCCGGCTCACCCACCGCGTTTTTGAGCAGATTGCCGATGCGGAACTGCTCAGAAGGGGAGATTTCATACCGGCCCATCAGGTGGTCGACATAATACCGGTATCCTTTTTGCGACGGCACCCGCCCCGCGGAGGTGTGGGGCTGCTCCAGATACCCTTTTTCAGAGAGCTCCGCCATTTCGTTGCGGATAGTGGCGGAGGATATGGACGTTTCAAAAGCGGAGGAAATCAGTTTGGAGCCGATGGGCTCGCCCGTGGCAATGAAATACTCCACAATCAACGCAAGAATTTTTTGTTTTCGTTCGCTAAGCTCCATGATTACCC
Source organism: Oscillospiraceae bacterium (assembly GCA_031270605.1). Classification (GTDB taxonomy): domain Bacteria; phylum Bacillota; class Clostridia; order Oscillospirales; family Acutalibacteraceae; genus JAISXG01. Next base: position 8,772 of record JAISXG010000044.1, read on the forward strand.
CCTCCTTCTATATTTTTCTGGTTTTTGCAAGAAGGTGCTATCGCAAGCATTGCACTCTTGCCCTTAGCGGTGTTAGCACTCTTAGCCATCGAGTGCTAACACTATTAATACTATATCTGTTTTCTCTCAATTTGTCAACACAAAATTTGTAAATTACTTATGAATAACACGGCTTTTATAAATACAAGCCCCAAGGCACTGATAAAGTTCTGTTTCTATTTTTAACACAATCAGAAAAAATACCCAATAAAATATTGCAAAGCGATATGAATCATGATACTATTAATAAAGAAAAATATTGCAGAATAAAATAAAATTGTTTTAGCGGCGTTTTGTCGTTATATTAATATAAAAGGAGTTGTTCTCATGTCAGGCCACAAAAAAACAACCCTGGCGGTCGTCTTGCTTATGGTTGCCGCAATGCTGTATTCTTCCGCCGCGGTCGCCACCCCTCTTTTGTATGGGGACGCAGATCAGAATTTTTCCATCACCGCGAGCGACGCGCGCTTCACCCTGCGTGTTTCGGCAAAAATTGAAAGCTGCCCGCAAGAACTGATACCGTTGCTGGATATCGACCGGGACGGCCAGATCACCGCAAACGACGCAAGAACAGTCCTGCGCATCTCTGCAAAACTGATTGCGCCCGTTTACATTGAAGAGAACGGGCAAACAACAACAGCACCCGCATCAACCACAAAGCCCGAATCGACGACAAAACCAGAATCAACGACAACGCCGGAATCGACCACGGAGAATCCCTTCCCTGACAGCTCCGCTAAAATCCTGGCGACCTATACAAGGGTTATGAACAAGGCGAAATTCGCAAAGCCCGCCTACAAAAAAATAGAATATCAGGCGATACCGAATGACGCGGAAAGCAGGGTGGTCAACAAAGGCGGCGGTGCATTTAACATTCTTTTGACCATCTCAAGATCATGCCTCACATTTGAAAAAGATGCTGTCGCAGAGGATATCGCAAAAGACAGCAGAATGAGATACTTCCCTATTTATAATAATGAAAGGGGCTGCTATTTGACAGACGTAAATTTCATAAAAACGGCAAGCGCCCAGCGGCTTGCCAACGGCAACATCAAGCTCACCATCGTTTTAAAAGACGAGCGGGATTCGCAGCCTACTCCCGCAAATTCGGGGGCGCCCCTGAGCAAAATCGGCTCTATGTTTTCGCCGATCTCCATAGACGACATCACAGACGCACTCAACGACCCGACCTTATCCAAAATATTATACGTTAACAGCTTTTCTATCAACTATCGTGATTGCACGGCTGTGATCGAATACAACCCTGAAAACGACCGGCTGGTCAGCCTGAGTCACACAATGATCGCGGGCATAAGCGTCACGGGCAAGGTACCTTTGATTTCTTTTGATTTATATCAAGACCTCTACAATACGCTTAGAATGTGGGATTTTGAGTATTAAAAAGAAAAAAACCGCCGCCGAAAACCGGCAGCGGCTGCGCTCTCAAACTATAACAAAAAAACGTCAAAACAAAGGCCTTGCCCGCAAGGCTTTTGTTTTGCGCGGCCTGTCTGTGGGCCGCGTGCATATACGGTTAAAGGACCAACAGCGTTCAGATAATCAGGCCACAACCTCAGAAATGAACTCCTCGTCAACGCAGGAGCAGGACACATAGTTCTCTTCGGGGTCATCCAGAGCCTGTTTTTTGTTCATAAGCTTTGTAATCACGAGATAAGCGGCAACAATCGCACCGGCAATTGCGACGATGATTCCAACAACCTTCAAAAACTTTTTCATTTCTCCAAACCGTCCTTTCTTTTCGGCGGCCTGCACGTTTGCAAAAAGCAAAGAGCCTGCCGTCAATCGCGGGTGAAACAATCTATTCACAACCCTTCGGGCCATGCCTGTTCCTTATGATTGATTGAGCTTCAGAGTCAATGCTGATTTTTTGCGCGCAGCGTTGTTTTTGTGAAGCAGCCCCTTGGCGGCAGCCTGATCGATCTTTTTCACTGCGGCGGTCACAACTTCAGCTTTGTTCTCCGCATTGCCTGCAATCGCCGCGTTTGCCTTCTTGATCGCTGTTTTCAACGCCGAGTTTGTGGCCTTGTTGCGGGCGGTTTGCTTTGCGGAAACAATGACGCGCTTTTTCGCTGATTTAATGTTAGGCATAATCCTTACACCTCCTTTGTCTTATACAGATAAGTATAATATCACCAATCACGGAAAATTGCAATATTTTTTTAGAGCGTTTCTAAAAAAATCAGCAAAAGAACGAAAATCAGGCGTTTTTCGCCGCTCACGGCAAATTCTTGAATGGCCTCGGCATGAATTTGGTGTCGGCCTTTTCGGTGTTTATAAAGGCGCTCTGCTTCTTTATTCTTCGCCTTCCTGCGCGGAATCCGGCTTCGGTTCGCTTTGCGCCGCGTCCGTTTCGGGCGGCCCGGCAGGGGGCTGCGGCTCACGCGGAGCGTCCGCCTGTTCCTCATCGGCCATTTCTTCCAAAACTGCCACGGCAGATTTCCCGGCCGCTTCGCCTTTCTTTGGCGCAGGCTCGGGGAAGAAATCCACGCCCTCAACCGGCTGCGGATTTTTCGTGTATTTCACCAGCTTCATCACCAGCACCACAGCGCACGCCACAACCAGCACGGCCGAAAGCGCCTGCGAGGTGCGGATGTTTGTCGAGCCGAGATAAAGGCTGTCTGTGCGCAGGCCTTCAAAGAAAAAGCGGCCGATGCCGTACCAAACGCCGTAGCACAGGAAAAGCTGCCCGCTGAATTTGCGCGCTTTGCGGCAAATGAGATAAAGAATCCCGAAACCCGCAAGACACCAAATCGATTCATATAAAAACGTGGGATGCACCGGTTTGGTCGGGTCCATGATCATGCCGCCCGCCTCCAGCGAGGCCAGTTCCCTTGAAACAGATGAGGCAATTTTTTCGCTCCACATGCCCCAGGGCAGGTCCGTATTGGTGCCGAACGCCTCCTGGTTCATAAAGTTGCCCCAGCGGCCGATGCCCTGGCCGATGAGAAAGCTCATGGCCGCCATATCAAGCAGATTATAAAAATTCAGCTTATTGAACCGGCAGGTGATGTATGCGCCGATGATGCCCCCGATCAGGCCGCCGTAGATCGCAAGCCCCCCGCCGCGCAAATTCAGAATCTGCAGCGGCTCCTGCCCGTAATATTCCCAGTGAGAAAACACAAAATAAAGCCTTGCGCCGATGATACCGCCAAAGGTGCCGTAAATCAGAATGTCCAGCATCTTGTTGAGGTCCATCTTCCACTTGTAGGCCATGCGCCCGCCGAACAGAACGGCCAGCGTAAAACCAAAGGCAATGATGATGCCATACCATTTGATCTCAATTTCTTTGCCGAACAACTCAAGATAAAACGCAGTGGAGGGAATTTCAAAAATCTTGTCAATCGCCGTGAATTTGACCCACGCGTAGTCCCCCAAAAATTTAAAACCCATCGATTTCACCCCTTATCATTTTTCAGATTTTATTGCCCATGCGTTTCTTTTATGCCGATCCCCAGCTCGTCAAGCTGCGCGGTGTGCACCGGCGACGGGCACTGGGTCATGGATTCGGTTGCGTCCTTGAGCTTGGGGAACACGACCACGTCGCGCAGGCTCTCGGCCCCCAGCATTTGCATCACAAGGCGGTCAAGCCCGATGCCCGCGCCGCCGTGGGGCGGTGCGCCGTATTTGAACGCATCCATTAAATAACCGAATTTCATCTGCGCCTCCTCCTGTGAAAGACCGAGCAGCGCAAAGATTTTTGCCTGCAAATCCGGGTTTGTGATACGGATGGAGCCGCTCAGCAGTTCCACGCCGTTGAGCACGAGGTCATAGGCCTTTGCTTTGACTTTTGATTTATCCGTGTCAAGATATTCGAGGCTTTCATCCATGGGCGAGGTGAAGGGGTGGTGCATCGCGACATACTGCCCCAGTTCTTCGTCCCAGTCAAAAAACGGCATTTCTACGACCCAGAGGAAGTTGAATTCCTCTTTGATTATGTTCAGTTTTTTCGCGACCTCACAGCGCAGCGCACCGGTGACGGAAAGCGCGAGGGAATTTTTTGCGTCCGCCACAATCAAAATAACGTCGCCCTTTTCGGCGCCCATGGCTTGATAAATCGCCCGCATCTCTTCTTCTTTCATAAACTTGCCAAAAGATGAGGCCGGAACGTCCTCCGCCCAGCGAACCCACGCAAGGCCTTTCGCGCCGATGCCCCTGGCGGACTCTGTCAGTTTATCAATTTCTTTGCGGCTGAGCACGGACACGGCATTCTTTGCATTGAACGCACGCACAGAGCCGCCCGCCGCCACAGCGGAAGAAAAGACGGAAAATTCGCAGTCTTTTACGATATCGTTTAAATTGACAAGCTCCATGGCAAAACGCATGTCGGGCTTGTCTGAACCAAAGCGCTCCATCGCCTCGGCAAAGGTCAGGCGTTTGACGGGCACGGGCAGTTCCACGCCGATCGCTTCTTTGAACACCTTTGCGATAAAGCCCTCGACCATTGCGAGCACGTCGTCCACATCCACAAAAGACATTTCAAGGTCGATCTGCGTGAATTCGGGCTGACGGTCGGCACGCGAGTCCTCATCGCGGAAACAGCGCGCCAATTGAATATAGCGGTCAAACCCGGCGACCATCGAAAGCTGCTTATAGATTTGGGGCGACTGGGGCAGGGCGTAAAAGCTGCCCTGATGCAGGCGGCTCGGCACCAAAAAGTCCCGCGCGCCCTCGGGTGAAGACTTGATCAAGATCGGGGTTTCGATTTCAATGAAGCCGTTGTCATAAAAATAATCCCTCGCCACTTTCATAACCTTGTTGCGCAGCAGGATGTTGCCCTGCAAATCCGGGCGGCGCAGGTCGAGGTAACGGTAACGAAGCCGTGTCAGCTCCGAGGTGGGACAGTTGGGGATGATCTCAAAGGGCGGCGTTTCAGAGCGTGAAAGCATTTTTAACTCCGCGACCGCGATTTCGATTTCACCCGTGGGAAGATCGGGATTTTTGGAAGAGCGCCCGCGCACGACGCCCGTGGCCGCCAGCACATATTCGCCGCGGCAGGCGCCTGCCTTTTCAAACACGGACAGGGCTGTGTGCTCGTCAAACGCGAGCTGCACAAGGCCCGTGCGGTCACGCAGGTCAATGAAAATCAGCTTGCCAAGGTCACGCTGCCGCTGCACCCAGCCGCAGACGGTGACGGTTTTATCAACATCGGCGGCAGTGAGTGTGCCGCAGTAATTTGTTCGTTTTGTGCTGCCTAAAAATTCAAGCATAGCTTGCATCCTTTCTGTTGCGAGAAATAGGCGGATGTTTTTGCAAGGGGTCAATCCTCATCTGATTTGCCGCCCTTGAGCAGGGTAAAGCCCGCGCCGTTCACGCTGCCGTCTTCATTGATCATGCCCGAAAAGTCAAAGGCCTCAACGGCTTCGTCCAGCGTCATGCGCATAAAATTTTCGGCAAAATCATGAAAGGGCAGGTTGGTTGACGCGCCGGTGTCCATGTTTTTCACAGCGGCCTTTCCTGCCTCGATTTCATTGCTGCCGATCACGACAGTGTAGCGCGCGCGCAGCTTGTTTGCGTATTTCATCTGCGCTTTCAGCGAGCGGCCGCAGATATCGTTCTGGCAGGGAATGCCCGCGTCACGCATTTCGGTCGCGAGGCGCGCGGCGAACAGTGACGATGCGTCGTCTGTCGACACGATATAAAGCTCGCAGCGTTCCGGCTCGGGAAAGGTGCAGTTCTGCCGTTCCATTTGGAGGATCAGCCGCTCAATACCCATGCCAAAACCGCAGGCCGGCATCGGCGCGCCGCCGATTTCTTCAATCAACCTGTCATACCGCCCGCCGCCGCAGACGGTGATCATCGAGCCGTTGTCCTCTGTCATAAACTCAAATACGGTGCGCGTGTAATAATCAAGGCCGCGCACAACGCCGGCGTTGACATGAAAATCAATGTCCATCGCCCCAAGATAACGCTGCAGGCCCTCAAAATGCTCGCGGCACGGCTCGCAGATATATTCGAGGATCGAGGGCGCGCCCTCGGCGATTTTCGCGCAGACAGGGCTTTTGCAGTCCAAAATGCGCATGGGGGTTTTATCAAGCCTGGAAATGCAGGTTTCGCAAAGCTCGCTTGTATAGGCTTCAAAATAGGCCTTGAGCGCGTCGTTATAAGTTTTGCGGCACTCGGGGCAGCCGATGGAATTGATTTCAAGGCGGATGTTCTCAAGACCCAAGAAAGTGATGGTATGGTAGGCAAGGGCGATGATTTCCGCATCCGCCGCGGGGGACGCGGCGCCGAAGCACTCCACGCCAAGCTGGTGGTGCTCGCGGTAACGGCCGGCCTGGGGCTTATCGTAGCGGTAGCAGGGCGTGAAATAACACATTTTCTGCGGCAGCGGCTCGTTAAACAGGCCGTGCTCCAAAAACGCCCGCGCCGCGCCCGCCGTGCCCTCGGGCTTAAGGGTCAACGAACGCTCGCCGCGGTCGGTGAAGGTGTACATCTCTTTTTGCACCACGTCCGTCGTTTCGCCCACAGAGCGCAAAAACAGCTCGGTGTGCTCGAACACTGGCGTGCGCACCTCATGATAGCCGAAATTTTGGGCTATCTCAAAAAAAGAGCGTTCCACAAACTGTGACTTATAGCTCTCGGCGGGCAGCAAGTCCAGTGTGCCCCTGACCGCCTTTGTGATTAATGCCATGTTGATCTGTCCTTTCAAAAACGAAGTGTGCGCGCAAAAGCCGCGGCGCCGCCCGCCTGTTGGAATCCTTAAAGCCGCATGGAGTTCCTTATATTGAACCGAATCAAGAATGCGGTGGCGCAGGCGAAGCCGCGACAGGCGGGGGGTCAGCCCCGTCAGCATTCTTCCAATGATTCAAAATCTTTGATTTTGAATCTATTCATCCTATAACAGAAAAACCGCAGCGCCGGTGTGCCATGCCCGGCAGAACCGCTGCTGCTTTTTTCTTGTGTTCTCATATATCCGGCGGGGCAAAACAGGCCCGCCGCCCTGCCGGTCAATGCTTGGGGTTCACGATGTCGCGCCAGTCAAGGTCGCCGCGGTCAAGGCTGTGGATCAGCGCCTCGGCGGTGGCGATATTCGTCGCGACCGGAATGTTATAAACGTCGCAAAGGCGCAGCAGATTCATTTCGTTCGGCTCGTGCGGTTTTGCCGTGAGCGGGTCGCGGAACATCAGCAGCAGGTCAATCTCGTTGCACGAAACCCGCGCCGCGATCTGCTGGTCGCCGCCCTGCGAGCCGCTCAAAAAACGCTGGATCTCAAGCCCCGTCGCCTCGGCGACCAGCTTGCCGGTGGTGCCCGTGGCGCAGATTTGATGGTGGCTCAATATGCCGCAATATGCAATACAGAACTGTGTCATCAGTTCCTTTTTTGAATCGTGAGCGATTAAAGCAATGTTCATGGTGTAACCAACCTTTCCCAAAAAGGGCAACGCCCTCTTTCCCATATTCTTCAACTGTGACGCAATATGCCGGCTGTTGAAGCCCGGACAAAAACCCTATAAGCCGCAAACACAAGGGTTTCGCCCGTTTGTGTAAGCCAAAAACAACAGCCCTATCTCTTGAAAAATAAAAAAACAAAGTTATTTTGTTAATTATATCACTGTTTTTTATAAAATACCATATTTATTTTATATTTTTTACAATTTTTTATACATTCTTTATCAATTTATACAAATTTTACAGCGTTCCCAGGGGAATATTTTCACCATCCACCCGCGCGGCAATGCGGCGAAAGGCCTGCAAGGCGCGGTTTTTGGCGCGCAGGGGGATTTGCAGGGCAAACGCAAAAGAGGGGTCGGCGCTTTCGGGCACGATACCGATCAGGCGCACACCGGTTTTATCGATCATGCTGTCATAGTCAAGCAGGCTGCCCTGCCGCACGGCCTTTTTGCGAAAGCGGTTGATCACAAGCCGCGCGTGCCGCACACCCTTTGCCCGAAGCATTTCGGCAACGGCGAACGCGCCGCGCACACTGACCTCGTCGGGCGTTGCGACGACGATCGCCCAGTCAGCCGAAGCGGAGGACATCACCACGCCCGGCCCGAGCCCCGCGGGCGCGTCAATCAGAATATAGTCATAGTCCGGCTCATATTTGGCGACCAGCAGCTTCATTTCAGAGGGCAGGATCAGGGAATTCACAAACACAAGCGGCGCGGGCAACAGGCTCAGCAGGCCTTTATCATCCATGATGAGCACCGCGTCCTGCGGTTCGCAGCGCGCTTTCAGCACGTCCTGCCAGTTATACACCACCCGTTCTGTGACCCCCAAAAGAAGGTCGAGCGCCGAAAGACCCACGTCTGTGTCAACAAGCAAAACCTTTTTGCCCCGCAGCGTCAGCTCGCGGCCGAGAAATGCCGCAAGGGTCGATTTGCCCACGCCGCCCTTGCCCGAGGCAACCAGAATTTTTTCAGCCATGCAAACAACCCTCCTCCTATGATTCAACGAAAACCGTCAGGGCAGCAGGCGGTTGATTGCCGGCGACTGCGCCATTTCGGGCGTTCTGCTGAAAAAATAATCAAAAATATCCGCCGCGACGTTGGCCGTGGCCGTGCCGCTGTTGACCTTTTCGATGACAACGGCGACCGCGATCTGCGGGTCGTCATAAGGCGCATAGGCGATCAAAAAGCCGTTGTTCTCGTCGATCCGCACGCCGTCCACATATTTTTTGACCTGCGAGGTGCCTGTTTTTGCGGCGACCTTGACAGGGCAGTTTTGAAACGCCGCCTGGCAAAAGCCCGTCGCCGCGACCCTGCGCATGCCCTCACGCACCAGCGCAAGGGATTTTTCAGAAAACGTGGACTGCTGCGAGATCCGGGCCGTTTTTTCAAGGATGGTTTCGCTGTAGTCAAAACTTTTCACGCTTTTGATGATGTGCGGGGTATAAAGCGTGCCGCCGTTGGCGATCGCCGCGCAGTAATTCGCGAGCTGCAAGGGGGTGAACGCGTTGTAGGACTGGCCGATGGCGGCCTGAATCGTGTCGCCCGGCAGCCATTCCGTGCCAAGGGAGTTCGCATATGCGATGCTTGCGAGCGCGCCGTTCGCCTCGGGCAATTCAATGCCTGTTTTTGTGCCGAGACCAAACATCGAGCTGTATTGGTTCATGATGTTGATGCCGAGCATGTCCGCCACGCGATAGAAAAAGATGTTGCAGGATTTATCAATCGCCTCCACAACATTCAGGCTGCCGTGGGCGTCAAGGCAGTCGAAGGTCCTGTCTTTGTATTCGAATGTGCCGTTGCAAAACAGGCGGGTGTTCTCGTCGATCACGCCGCTTTCGAGCGCCGCGATGGCAATGGCCGGCTTCATGGTGGAGCCGGGGGCGTAGGCGCCCTGCAAAGCGCGGTTCCACAGCGGCTTGTCGGGCGAGGCGGCGAGCGTGCCGTACTCCTGCGTGAAGGTATTGAGGTCATAACCGGGGTAAGAGGCGCTCGCGAGCAGCTCGCCGGTTTTCACGTCTATCACCGCGCACGCCCCCGCGCGCTCAAGCCCCTTTGCCGCGGTCAGCTCAAGAATCCGCTTCTCAAGCGCGGTTTCGGTGACTTTCTGCAAATCCCTGTCCATCGTCAGGATCACGGTGTCGCCGGTTTTGGGCTGCACGGTATATTCCTCCGTGATGTTGCCGTCCACATCCTCGGTGATGGTTTTCACGCCGCTCGTGCCGCGCAGATAAGACTCCATCACCTGCTCAACGCCGAACTTGCCGATGGTGTCGTTAAGCTTGTATTCGTTGGCTTTCAGGGCTTGTTTCTCCTGGTCTGAAATATTCGGGTCGTTCAGTTTTTCTTCCAGCAGCTCTTTTTGGCTTTTATATTCATCGGCGCTGATGGCGCCGACATTCCCCAGCAGGTGCACGGCCAGCGCGCCGTCGGTATATTCACGGTAGGTGACGATTTTCACGTCGACTCCTTCATAAAGGCCGCTGTTTTCTTTCACGCGCGATACCGTGCCGAGCTTGACATCCTCGGCGAATACATAAGGCACGCTCATTGAAAAGCCCTTGCGGCGCATCGCAAAGAGCACCGAGGCGATCTTGCGTGCGTCCTCTTTCGTGTATTCCTGCAAAGAATACCGCTCCACAAGCGCGTCGAAACAGTTTTGCGCGGTCGCGTAATGGTTGAGGCCCAGCATTTCAGTCGATTTGAGATAGGTAATCTCGGCGTCCATTTTCTCGGCGAACACCAGATTGCCGCCCCCGTCAAACACAACCGGCAGCGCGTCGATCCACTTTTCTTCTTCTTTCTCCATTAAACGGATCAAATTATAAATGATTTCATTGCGCCGCTGCTGCCGGGAGGAGCCGGGAAAATAAGAAAGATCGAAAATCAGCGAATAGCCCTGCCGGTTCACAACCAGCGGATTGCCGTTGCGGTCGAGGATCCCGCCCCTTGCGGCATCCACAGCGGTCTGATAGGTGTTCACACTTTTCACCATGGCCGCGTATTCCTCGCCGTGCACCAGCTGCACGCTCGCAAGGTCAAACACATAGCCGCCGAAAATCAACAGCACCAGCGCCGTTGCGATCACGACGCGCCTTGAAAATCTTGTTTTTTTGTTTTGCGTATAATAAGATGAGGCCAACAACGACACCTGCCTTTAAAGAATACAATTATTTTTGTGTTTTGCGGATGCCGAGCCGTGAGAAGCAGGGCAGAATGAAAAAACAATCAACGAATCATGACATCATCACTGCCCACCTTTAAATCATGCAACGCATCCCTGTGCTGAAGATTAAAAAGTTCGGGCGCTTCATTTAAGTCAAAAAATGCAAGTTCAGATGTTTCTTCATCAGAAGCATTCAGCGTTCCGCCGATAACATCACACAAAAAAAACTGCACAATCGGCTGCGCCTGGTCGCCGTTTGGATATTTGTCCGTATATTTTGAATAAATTCCAATCAAACGCCTGATACCTACACAGAGCCCGGTTTCTTCAAAGACTTCTCTCTTCAGGGCTTCCTCAAAAGATTCCCCTAACTCCATGACGCCTCCCGGAAAGCCCCAACGGTTGTTGTCTGAGCGTTTTTGAAGCAGCACTTTACCTTCTTCATTAAAAATTGCCGCTCCGACGCAATTCAAAAAAACCATATCATGCCCGACTTTGCTGCGAATCATTTTTATATAGTCCATCTATTTTATCCGCCTGTTCACTAATTTATATTTTTCAAACCCGTCACTCAAAATTGAATACAGCCTGTTCAGCACCGCATAAATCACGGGACAAAGCAGCACCGTGTAAACAAACGACGGTAAAAAGAATTGAAAAAACAGCGCCGGGATACCTTGAAAATCGAAATAAGAGGCATACACCAGCGTTCGGATGAGCACAAACAGCCCCGAAAAAACAAAGCAGAACAGCCATGCCGTGCGCAGGCTGCGGCGCATATAGCGCCTGACCAGCACGGCGCACAAAAGGCCCGAAAAGCCAAGATACACGGCGAGATATCCGTCGGGGGTCGTGGAGGCAATATCCCACACGGCGCCCGCGGCAATGCCCGCGGCAAACGAAACCGGCACGCTGAAAAACAAAGCCGTCACGCAGACAACCGGCAGCAAAATAAACGCCCTTGCCCCGCGCACCTCCGGCAGCCAAAGGCTGTTTTGCAGCAGCCCGGCCGCAACAACCACGGCAAACGCCAGGGCATTGCGATAAAACACAAATCTCTGCTCTTTCGTCGGCATGGCACAGTCCTTTCCGCAAATGTTATTCGGCTTCCCCCTGCCCGAGGAAAGAGGTTATCACAAACACATCAATCAAGTTCGCATAGTCAACACCCGGCTCGATCACGGCATAGGACGAAATATCCGTCTTTTGGTCAAGCACCTCTTTCACCGTTCCGAGAATGAGGTCACGGGGAAAAATGCCGCCCACGCCCGAGGTGCACACAATGCCGCCGGGCAAAATCGTCGTCGCGCGGTCAAGCCCCGAAAGGCGCGACAGGCCCGAAAGGGAAAGCGCGGCCGTGTTTGCAAGATAGCCGTCCTCCCGGCTGCGGATCTCATAGGCGCTGACGCTCACGCGCGGGTCAAGAATGCTCCACACCACGCTTGAGGTCACCCCCACCTCTTTCACCACGCCCACAAGATAGCTCTCATAAATCACGGGGTCGTTCACGCTCACGCCGTCCGCAGAACCCCTGTTGATCACAAAGGAACGGAACGCGTCCGCCGCGTCGCGCCCGATGACGGTCGCGGGGGCGAATTCAAAATCCTCGTGCTTCTCTTTGATCTCCAAAAAACCTTTATAGGATTCCAGCTGCTGCTTATAAATTTCAAAGTCAACAAGCTGCGCGCGGTAGCCCTCCAGCTCAAGCTCCAGCTCTTCGATCCTCTGCTGATAATAGCCGGAAGAAACAAAGTGCCCCCCAAAGCCGCGCAAGCCCCCGGCGATTTTTGTTGAAACCGTTTGCAGCGGCGAAAACACGAAACCGACGGCGCGCGTGAGCGGCGACGTTGCGTCGGCAGACAATGCCGCGGCCAGCATCCCCAGCAGCAGCGCCGCGAGAATGCCTGCAAAAATTTTTGCGTTTCGCCCCTTCAACCATTGTTGCATAAACCGCTCTCTTTTCTTCTAAATTCAAGTATTTGCTTTTATGAAAAAACGCATCGGGCTTTTATCTTCTTTTGCCCGAAAGATTTAAAATGTCTTTTTCAAGGCAACGCCCGGTACCTTTTATGACGCATTCCATCGGGTTGCGCGCAACGGCCACCGGCATTTTTGTTTCAGAGCTGATGGCTTTGTCAAAACCGCGCAGCAACGCGCCGCCGCCGGTCAAAATGATGCCCTTGTCCACAATGTCCGACGCAAGCTCCGGCGGGATCTGCTCAAGCGTGTCGTGCACAAGGTCAAGAATCTGCTTGATGTGCTCAAGCAGCGCCATGCGGATTTCGCTTGAGGTGATTTCAATATTTTTCGGCAGGCCGTCCGAAAGGCTGCGACCGCGCACATCCACCGAGCCCTCGCCCTCATAGCTGTATGCCGAGCCGATTTTCAGTTTGATGTCCTCCGCCGTGCGCTCACCGACAAGAATATTGTGCGAGCGTTTGAGGTAGCTGACGATCGCGTCGTCAAGGTGGTCGCCGCCCACACGAATGGAGCGTGAGGCCACAATATCGCCAAGCGAGAGCACGGCGACCTCTGTGTTGCCGCCGCCCAGATCGACGACCATGCTGCCCGAAGCGTCCATGATCGGCAGCCCGGCGCCGATCGCGGCAGCCATCGGGCCTTCGATAATGCTCACATAGCGCGCGCCCGCTTCTCTCGCCGCGTCGTGCACCGCCCTGCGCTCCACCTCCGTGGACCCGGAGGGCACCGAAATCATCACCCGCGCGCGGCTGAACAGCGTGTTTTTCAGCGCCTTTTGAATTAATTTTTGAATCATTTCGGCCGTCATGTCAAAATCGGCGATCACGCCGTCATTCAGGGGGCGCAGCGCGGTAATGGAGCCGGGGGTGCGCCCGATCATCTCTTTTGCCTCGCGCCCCACCGCCACAACGCGTTTCGGCGACGCGGTGACGTCCACCGCCACGACGGACGGCTCTTTGAGCACAACGCCCTTGCCCTTGACATAAACCAGCGTGTTTGAGGTGCCAAGATCAATCCCGATATCCTGCGAAAACAACATGTTTTATTCAATCCTTCCGCGGCAAGACCGGAGCATGCCGCCGCCGCATTTTATGAAAACAGATGGCAAAACGCCATCCTGTAAAGATTCAGATTATATTATATAGAAAAATATCGAACTTCTCAATAGCGCACGAAGAAAATATTTGTTAATTTTCTATTTTTCGGCAGAAGCCGCCGTTATTCAGGAAATGATGCGCTCAAATCACGCTATTCCAAAAGCCGCAGAAAATCCCCGGCAGAGACCCTCGCCAGCGCGATCTCGCCGCCGGAAAGAGAGAGAAAAAAGTCCTCGCCCTCATAGGTGTCCGTCTGCGCCGCCGCAAGGGTGTTGACGGCGGCCAGCGGGCAGCGGATGCCCTCGCCGCTCTGCTTTAATATGCTTTCTTTTCTGCTCCAAAGGCGGGCAAAGGCACGGTCGGGGCTTTCAGACGCTTGAATATACGCAATTTCTTCTTCGCACATGGTTTTTTTGATCAGGCGTTCGGAAGCCGGGCGCACATCCTGAATATCCACGCCGATTGCATGCTCCGCCAAAGCGCACGCCGCGCCCTTGTCACAATGGCTCAAATTGAAGTGCAGTCCCGTTGGATGAACCAAAAAGGGTTTGCCGTTCGGCAATGCTTCTATCACAGGTTCACCGTGAAATCCATTTTCGCGCAGCGCCATGCGCAGCAGCAAAAATGCCGCCACGCACAGCTTTTGGTCAATCACATTGCGGTAAGCAAGCGCTTTTTCCCTGCGCGCTTCGGGCAGCAGGTGCAGGTATCGCTCATGCGAAAACCGCGCAAGCTCTTCAAACAGCCAGATGTTCACATCCATTTAAAAATACCTGTCAATGACGGCGTTCGCCGTTGTTACCCACTGCGTAAGGTGCGAGGGATTCGCGGAAACTGTGGAAATATCTTTTAAAACAAATTCAACCGGGGTATTGTTGCGCTTTGACGCCTCCATCACCCTTGTGATCTCCGCCTCGACCGGGGAGGGGTTGAAGGTTTTGCCCGCCACAAAGGCCGGATTCGGCTTATAGGACATCACATAGTCCCCGCCGATTTTCTCGGCTGCAACGTCCGGATTCGCCCATGTCGTCACCGAAATGCGGCGCAGATTTTGAAACTGCCGCAGATTATCGACCTTCACGTCCAGCGGCTCGCAGCAGCCGTAATAGGAAAGGCCGCAGCGGTCAAACAGGCGCTTCGTGTACTGCAAATCAAACTCCTCATGCATTTCGGGCGACACCATGCTGAAAATCTGCGCCATCGCGCGGCACCAGACATCCTTCGCCGTGATTTGCTCCTTGTCCATGTCCTTCACGGGCAGGTCGTAGGTGCACGCCGGGGTGCAGTGAAGGTAATACGGGTCTGTGTCCAGCACGTTCAGGCGCTCATATTCGCTCAGCTCGTGCTCATGGATCTCGGTGAACCGCGCAATCAGGGCGTGCGCAAACTCAGGGCGCGCGCAGAGGTCCATCAGGCTGTTTTCCACGCCGTGTAGGCGGGGAATCACATCCCACGAGGCAAAATAGAGCGTAATGCCCGCTTTTTTCACAGGCAGAATATCGCGGAAAATCTCGCCCGCAAAGGCAAAATTCTGCGCCGAAGCCTCGGTGTCATGCGTAATCTCGGGCGTTTTGATTTTATCCAGAGATTCTTCATCGGGCAGCAAATCGTGAAACGCATGCGACATAATATTGGTGCCCGTCATCGACTCAATCGTCGTTTCGGAAACTTTCAATCCAACGCCGCTGTTGCGCACGGCAAGCGGCGCGCGCCAATAAGGGTGCAGAGCATAGTCGCCCTGGAAATGCTCCCATTGATAAAGCGCGCTGCGCATCTGCCGCTCCATATTCCGGCATTGCTCATCCTCGCACAAAAGGCGCAGTTCATCGCAGTCTGAAAACTCGCCCCACGGCACCTCAAACAACAGCACCGGCGGGCGCACCCGCTCAAGGC
Organism: Oscillospiraceae bacterium; assembly: GCA_031270605.1. Taxonomy (GTDB): domain Bacteria; phylum Bacillota; class Clostridia; order Oscillospirales; family Acutalibacteraceae; genus JAISXG01. The sequence goes on from JAISXG010000044.1 coordinate 24,356, forward strand.
TGTTGAGCCGGCGAAAGCGTTCGGCCCGTTCAAGGCTTTCTTTTGAACAGGCAATGCGGGCATAAGACTCCCCCAAAGAGCGCAGAATGTCACGGTCTTTTTGGCTGATGTTCACGATAGGTCCCCCCTATTTGAAAAATTTTAAAATCTATAGTCGATTAACTTGAAAAGCGGTCACCGCAGGCAAGCCTTCAGTCCTGTAAACAAGCTCCGCTTGTTAGAATGAGCAACACCGCAAAATGGAAAACAGACCACAAGCTTGGGCCGGTTTTTGAGTTAATTGGCTATATTTTCGATTTTAACCGATTCGCGCCGCAAAATCAAGCACAGAGCACAAAACAAAGAGAAAAAAGATGCAGTATAAAAAATTGACATCCGTCCCGTCTGTCTGTATAATAAAACAGCAAAATATAAATCAATTTGAATAAAAGGCGGAATGTTTGTGAAACGTTCGGTTCCCATTTTTTTTCTGCTTGTTCTGTTTTTGCTGTTCGCGTCCTGCGGCAAGCCTGCGGAGCCCGAAGCGACGACCGCGGTGGAAAACACCGAGGACGCCATGCACCTGATCAAAATGCCCGTGGGTTTTGTGCGCAACAAACAAGAGATCGCAGAGCCCGAATATTCCCACAGCATGCTCAACCGTTTTGAAGCCGAGGCCGCGCTGCCCGAGGGCAGAAAAACCGTGAACAAGAAAACCGAGGACGTCACTCCCCTGAGCGTCTATAACCGCTCGCTTGCACAGCTGTTTATCTATGGCAGCGGCGCGACGGACGCAAGCCTGAACGCAGATTTTCTCTTTTTTGTGCGCGGCGGGGCGCTCTCTTCTGTTTTCGGCCCCGAAGAGCTTGGCGCAGCCCCGGAGCGCTTTGTGATTCACGCGCTGTATGCGGCGGATTTCAACAAAGAC
>JAISXG010000067.1 GCA_031270605.1 Oscillospiraceae bacterium
TCGACAATAGATGGAATGAGTCGGATTTTAGCGGATTTTTTTGTTCGGCAAGTCAAAAATTGATGAAAATCCTTTCGGATTTCGAGATTTTTGGCACAGTCCGAGCGAAAAAAGGCACAAAATCCGCACCATGATCACTATTGTCGACACCACCTAACTAATACTTTATATTCTACCAGTTTATACGCATTCCGTCAAGAAAAAAAGAAAATTTGTTCACCATAAAGTTTACCGGCAGTCAAAACAGACCGCCGGTAAACAGTTTGAATAACAATCAAGCAAAAATATCCTTCTGAGAAATGATGCGGATGCCCGCCTCGCCCAGCACCGCGGCCGCCTTTTCTTTGTCGCCCACACGCAAAATCACAAATGCGGAGCCCTTTTCAGGCGTGATGAAAGCATATGCATATTCCAAGGTGATGCCCGCGTCCGCGATCGCTCTGGTCGCCTTGGCAAACGCGCCGGGCGTGTCTGAAACGCAAACGCCCAAAACATTGGTGACAGAAACGGTGACGCCCGCCTCTTTGAGAGCCGCCTGCGCTTTTTCAGGCTCATTGACAATCAGCCGCAAAACGCCGTAATCGGTTGTATCCGCAATCGAGAGGGCGCGGATGTCCACGTCATTCTTTGCAAGAATCTCCGTAATATCGGCCAGCCTGCCGGGCTTGTTTTCAACAAAAATTGAAATTTGTTTAATAAACATGCTACAGCCATCCTTTCTGTTCTATATTTTTCTGTTGTCCACGACACGAACCGCTTTGCCCTCCGAACGCGGCAGCGACTGCGGCTCAACCAGCTGCACATTTGCCGAAACGTTCAGCATGGAAAGCAGCGCGCTTTTGATGCTGCGCTCCACGGTTTCAATATCCTTCACCGTGTCTGAGAACATGCCGTCTGAAATCTCGATTTTTACGGTCATGACGTCAAGATTGTCCTTACGGTCAACAAAAATCTGGTAGTTCGGCTCCACGCCGAACTGCAAAATCACATGCTCGACCTGCGAGGGGAAGACATTCACGCCGCGGATAATCAGCATGTCGTCGGTTCTGCCGTGGGGCTTTGTCATGCGCACAAGGGTCCTGCCGCATTCGCAGGTCTCGTGGGTGATTGCCGCGACGTCCCTCGTGCGGTAACGAATGAGCGGCAACGCCTCTTTGCCGATGCAGGTGAACACCAGCTCGCCGTAAGTGCCGTCCGGCACGGGCTCAAGGGTGTCAGGGTCAACGATTTCAGGAAAGAAATAATCCTCGCACACATGCATGCCGTCTTTTTTATAGCATTCATAAGAAACGCCGGGGCCGGCGATTTCAGACAGGCCATAGATATCATAAGCGTCGATGCCGAGCGCCTTTTCGATTTCCGTGCGCATATTTTCGCTCCACGGCTCCGCGCCGAAAATGCCCGCGCGCAGGGGCAATGAGTCGGGCGAAATGCCCATGGATTTCATGGTTTCGCCGATGAACATCGCATAGGAGGGGGTGCAGCAGATGATGTCGGAATGGAAATCCTGCAAAATCTGAATCTGCCGCGCGGTGTTGCCCGAAGAAACGGGAATGACCGACGCGCCAATGCGCTCCGCGCCGTAATGAAGACCAAGGCCGCCCGTGAACAGTCCGTAACCGTAAGAGACATGCACATAATCGGATTTTGTGGCGCCCGCGGCGACCAAAGCCCTTGCGGTGCCGTCCGTCCAGACGTCCAAATCATTTTTTGTATAGGCCACGACCGTCTGCTTGCCCGTTGTGCCCGAGGAGGCGTGAATGCGCACAAGGTCCTCCTTCGGCACGGCGAACAGGCCGTAGGGGTAATTGTCACGCAAGTCCTGCTTGACGGTGAAGGGCAGCTTTGTGATATCGTCGATGGATTTGATGTCCCCGGGCGAAATGCCGTGCTCATCGAACTTCGCTTTATAGAACGGCACGTTTTCATAAACGCGCTTTACAGCCTCGGCCAGCCGTTTTGACTGAATTTCATGCAGGGTTTCGCGGCTCGCGGTTTCGATTTCGGGTTGATAATATTTGACTTCTTTCATAAAAAACATCCTCCCATAGTGTGTTTTCACATAACGGAAGAATGATGTTTTCTATAATATTTCATTCTTCCGCGGTATTCAGGCAGCCCCTGCGCCCGCTGAAGAACATCAGCCGTCTCAGGTTTTGTAGCCCAAATCAAATGCTTTCTGATTGACTTCCAAAAACTTCGGCGGCACGGTATCGGCAATCACCTTTACCCACTCACTGCCGTCGAAGCTCATAAATCGTGCAGCCACACCCAGAAGAACGACATTGACAGCTTTCGCGTTGCCCGCCTCCAAAGAAAGGGCGAGCGCATCGACATCCACAATATTCAGTTCTGTGCCCTGAAGCTTAGAAAGCAGAGCCTCGGGGTATTGTTTTGCGCCGGTGACCACCGGCATGGGGTCGATTTGCTGTGTATTCACAACAATGGTGCCGCCCTTTTTCAGATAAGGCAGATACCTTGCCGCTTCCAAAAGCTCAAAAGCGATAATAATGTCAGCCTCGCCGTGCTCAACCACAGGCGAAGACACGCGATCACCATATTTTACATAGGTCACAACGCTGCCGCCCCTCTGGCTCATGCCGTGCACTTCAGACACCTTCACGTCATAGCCTCGGCTGATCAAAACATTGCCCAGCAAACGGCTTGCAAGCAATGTTCCCTGCCCGCCGACACCAACAATCATTACGCTCTTTGTTTCCATGTTTTACCCTTTCCGGAGTTTCTCCGCGATTCAAACCGGCACGCTTCGCCCAGTTCAAAATCTATTCATCATTTTAGTATAAAAAATTGAGTCTGTCAATCAAAAAATGTGAAAAAAGTTATTTTTCTACATCTTTTCCTCTCAAAAATGCGCATTTTGCACAACATCAATGCTCTATAGCGTTAAAGCGGCAAAGTTGCACGCAGACCTCGCAGCCAACACACTGGGTAAAGTCGATTTCGGCCTTTTTGTCTTTTATGCTGATTGCCGGGCAACCGATACGCATGCAGGCACGGCAACCGGTGCATTTTTCCCGGTTGATTTTCAACGCGGGCTTGCGCTCCACATATTTGAGCAGGGCGCAGGGACGGCGGGAGATGATAACGGAAGGCTCTTCAGCCTGCAGTTCCTCATGGATCGTGTCCTGCGTTTCCTTCAGGTCATAAGGGTCAATCACCTTCACACGCTTGATGCCAACGGCCCTTGCAAGCGCCTCCAGATCCACCGCGGCGGCAGGCTCACCCTTGATGTTTTTGCCCGTGGTGGGGTTCTCCTGATGGCCGGTCATGCCGGTGATGCTGTTGTCAAGAATAATCACAGTGGAGTTGCTTTTATTGTAAGCAATATTTACAAGACCCGTAATGCCGGAATGCATAAATGTGGAGTCGCCGATGACGGCAACCGAACGTTTCTCATTCTCAGGATTTGCCTTATTAATGCCGTGCAGGCCCGAAACGGAAGCGCCCATGCAGATGCATATATCCATCGCTTCCAGCGGGGCAAGCGTGCCCAGCGTGTAGCAGCCGATGTCACCGCTCACAATCGCCTTTTCGCGCTTTAGGGCATAGAACAGGCCCCTGTGGGGACAGCCCGCGCACAAAACGGGCGGGCGGGCGGGGATGTCTTCATTGAGTGTCAGCGCGGGAAGTTCTTCTCCCAAAATCAGCTTTGCGACCAGAGCCTGCGAAAATTCGCCGTACAGAGGAAAGAGGTCTTTGCCAATAACGTCCACCCCAATGGCCTTGCAGTGGGTTTCTATAAAACTGTCAAGCTCTTCAATCACATAGACCGTTTCGCATTCGGCCGCGAACGCTTTGATTCTTTCGGTGGGCAGCGGGTAGACACAGCCGAGCTTCAAATAAGAAGCCTTGTCGCCCAGCGCATCTTTCGCATATTGATAGCAAATGCCCGCGGCAATCACGCCGATCTTTTTGCTGTTATATTCAACGGTGTTCAGTTCATCGGTTTCCATCAGCATCGCCTGGTCAATAAGGCGCTGCTCGACCCGCACATGCTTCGGCCGCGCCATCGCGGGCATCATAACATATTTCGCGGGATTTTTTACATATTCTTTCAAGCCGCCGTTCTCACGCTCCGCGGTTTCGGCAAGGCTCCTTGAATGCGCGATCCTTGTCGTCAGGCGCAATAAAACAGGCGTGTCAAACTGCTCTGAAAGGGCGAAGGCGCGCTTTGTGAAGGCAAGGCATTCCGCTGAATCGGCAGGCTCCAGCATCATGATTTTCGCCGCGCGCGCATAGTTGCGGGAATCCTGCTCGTTTTGTGAGGAGTGCATGCCCGGGTCGTCCGCAACGCCGATTACAAAGCCCGCGTTCACGCCCGTATATGACGCTGTGAACAACGGGTCCGCCGCGACGTTTAAACCCACATGCTTCATGGCGCAAAAAGAGCGCGCGCCCGCAATGGCCGCACCCGCGGCGACCTCCATGGCCACCTTTTCATTCGGCGCCCACTCGCAGAACATCTCTTCATATGTGGCCGCAAATTCCGTAATCTCCGTGCTGGGCGTGCCGGGATAACTCGACACCACCCGACACCCGGCTTCAAACAGCCCGCGCGCAACCGCTTCGTTTCCCAAAAACAATTTCTTTGCCATCAAAATATCCTCCATCGCGCGGCCGCAATGCGGTTTGCGCTCTTTTTTCACTCATTTTCGCAAGCCCATCCTGAAACAAATCGAAGGGTAGGCAACGGGAGTTCTCAAAATTCATAATAATATAATTTTTATCTATATATTATAACACTCCTTTCTCAGTCTTGTAAACTCGCAATATCGACAAATTTTCGATTTGTTTTTCGTTGCACAAACCAAAACCTGACCATTATAGCCGATTCGCCTCAAAACCGTCCCGACCTTTGCGGTCTTTTTCCGCTCCCGACACGTCCAAAATGCTCGGAATACGAAAGTATTCCTGCGCTTTTGTCCTTTTGGAAACAAAAAGATCCTCGCAAGATCCGGAAGACTTTTGAAGAGAATCGACTATACACTGCTTTCATAAAAAACCGGCAACGCATACACGCTGCCGGAACACATTTTTGATTGCAAGAATATGGTCAAATCACAAAGTCGCCGCCGCTCTCGTCGCGCAGCAAATCACCAACCGTGATATTTTCAAAATAATCGTCAATCATTTTGTAAAGCGTCGTCCACATTGAAATGGTGCGGCATTCGCTCACGCGCGAGCAGGTGTTGGGTCCCTCAAGGCAAGACACGGGTGCGAGAGAGCCTTCGGTCAGCTTTAAAATGCTCCCCACAGTGTATTCGTCAGCCGAACGATTGAGACGATAACCGCCGCCCTTGCCCCGCAGCGCATCAAGAAAACCGTTTTTGCTCAGCACGCCGACAATGCTTTCAAGATATTTCTCTGAAATATCCTCACGCTTTGCAATGTCTGCAAGCGGCACATAGTTCCCCCCGCTGTTTTCGGCAAGGTCGATCATTATGCGAAGCGCATACCTGCCTTTTGTTGAAACCATCATGGTCAAAACCGTCCTTTCATTGATGCAACGCCGCAAGCATGTTTGCTTTTTTGCATCTTATCCACAACCTATTATACCATAGGGTTTGTAGATTTTCAACACATTGCCAAAAATTTTAAAAAAAGGATAAAAGCATTGACAACAGAAGTGGATGCGTATATAATCAAATCAACCCACAAGCAAACTAGGTTAGTATCTTTATGGGTTTTAACCGACAGAAAGGAATGGGCTTCTTATGAAAAACACTTTCGAGAAACTTGTCAGGGCAAACTTTCGTTTTGGGCGAATGTGTCGATGTTGCAGGACTCCAAACTCCGGCGCACATTAAACATATTTTTGAAAAACGAAAGGAACTATTAGTATGAGTAACAACTATAAATTTGAAACGCTCCAGGTGCACTCCGGACAGGAATCTCCAGACCCGGCGACTGACGCCCGCGCAGTTCCCATTTATGCGACAACTTCCTATGTGTTTAAAGACAGCGCGACGGCTGCGGGGCGGTTTGCGCTGACCGAGAGCGGCAACATTTATACCCGCCTGATGAACCCCACTTCTTCTGTTTTTGAGCAGCGCATTGCGGCGCTTGAGGGTGGCGCGGCTGCATTAGCCACCGCTTCGGGCTCCTCCGCAGTGAGCTATGCGATTCAAAACATCGCCCTTGCGGGCGACCATATCGTTTCTGCAACAAACCTTTACGGCGGCACCTACAACCTGTTTGCAAACACCCTGCGCGAGCAGGGCGTCTCCACCACGTTTGTCGACCAGACAGACCCGAAAAATTTTGAAGCCGCAATTGCGGAGAACACAAAGCTGCTGTTCGCCGAAACCTTAGGCAACCCGAACTCCGATCTGGTTGACCTTGCGGAAATCGCAGAAATCGCCCACCGCCACGGCATCCCGTTTATTGTTGACAGCACCTTTGCGACCCCCTATCTGCTGCGTCCGATCGAATACGGCGTGGATATTGTGGTGCACTCGGCAACCAAGTTCATCGGCGGCCACGGCACGGTCATGGGCGGCGTGATTGTCGACGCGGGCAAATTTGACTGGGCGCAAAACGACAAATTCCCCGGCCTGTCAAAGCCGAATCCCTCTTATCACGGCCTTGTGTTCACAGACGCCGTGGGCAGCCTTGCCTACATCATCAAAATCCGCACCACATTATTAAGAGATCAGGGCGCGGCAATCTCCCCCTTCAACTCTTTCCTGCTCTTGCAGGGGCTTGAAACCCTCTCTTTGCGCGTGGAGCGCCATGTTGAGAATGCGCTGAAGGTTGTGAACTTCCTCAAAGACCACCCGCAGGTGGAGCGCGTCAACCACCCTTCGCTCTCCATGGGAAAGCAGAAAGAACTGTATGATACCTATTTCCCGAACGGCGCGGCTTCCATTTTTACCTTTGAAATCAAAGGCGGCGCGGAAACCGCAAAGAAATTCACCGAGAGCCTGAAACTCTTCTCATTGCTCGCCAATGTGGCGGACGTAAAATCCCTTGTGATCCACCCGGCCTCCACGACGCATTCGCAGCTTTCAGAAGAGGAGCTGCTCGCTTCGGGCATTCAGCCGACCACGGTGCGTTTCTCCATCGGCACCGAGCACATTGATGATATTATCGGTGACATCGTTCAGGCATTTGAGGCCGTGAAATAAAAAGAGGGCGTCCTTCCCCCCTGCATATGACGGCATATTCCGGCAACCGCCTTGACATCATGCGAAAAATCTGTTATTCTGAAAACAAAATAAAGAAGGGTGCGCTCGGATTTTTCTGCCTGCTTTCCAAGGGTGCTGTTATATGATTGAATTAAAAAACCTCAACAAAACATACAAAACCTCAGACCACGAGATTGTGGCGTTGAACAATGTGAACCTGACGATTCAGGACGGCGAGATTTTCGGCATCATCGGCCCCTCGGGCGCGGGCAAAAGCACGCTCGTGCGCTGCATCAACCTGCTTGAGCGCCCCACAAAAGGCGATGTGATTTTAGACGGGCAGAACCTTGTGCGGCTCAGGCAGAAAGAGCTGCTGAAGACCCGCCGCTCCATCGGCATGATTTTTCAAAGCTTCAATTTGTTTTCGCAGCGCAACACTCTGCAAAACGTCTGCTACCCCCTCGAAATCGCAGGGGTGGGCAAAAAAGAAGCGAAAGCGCGTGCGCTGAAGCTCCTGAAACTGGTTGGCCTGGCAGACAGGCAAAAATCATACCCATCTCAACTTTCAGGCGGCCAAAAGCAGCGCGTCGCCATTGCGAGAGCGCTGGCGACAGACCCGAAATACCTTTTGTGTGACGAAGCGACAAGCGCGCTTGACCCGCAGACCACACAGTCCATATTGAACCTTCTCAAAGAAATCAACCAGACGCTGGGCGTCACGATTGTGGTCATCACCCACGAAATGAAGGTGATCGACCAGATTTGTGACCGCGTGGCGGTGATTGACAGCAGCGGCATCGCCGAGGTCGGCACGGTTGCGGAACTGTTTTTAAATCCCCAGTCGGAAACAGCGAAAGAACTGATTTTGCCCGCTTCGCAGCACGCGCAGAAAAAACTCGGCAGCAGAATGCTGCGGGTGATTTTTAACGGTGAAGCCTCCGAACAGCCGGTTGTCGCGGAGCTTGTTCTCTCGTGTCAGGCGCCCGTCAACATCATGTTTGCGGACACAAAAGACATCGACGGCAAGGCCTATGGGCAAATGCTCCTGCAGCTGCCGGAGGACGAACGCCAGGCAGAAAAGGTCATTGCGTGGCTGCGCGCGAACAACATGCAGTTTTCCGAGGAGGTTTCACAGTGAACAACAGCGTTTTATCAGCCCCGGCTTTGGCAAAACCGGCCTTTTTCTTTTGGCGGAAGGGGCGGGTGGCATAAATGTTTTCTGAAATGATGCAAAAGCTCTGGGAAACAGGCGAGCTGCAAAGGGGCATTTGGGAAACGGTTTACATGACGCTTTTCTCCACCTTGTTTTCCTATATTATCGGCTTGCCCATCGGCCTGATTCTCACAGTTACGGGCAAGGACGGCATCCGCCCCGTCGCAGCCGTCAACCGTGTGCTGGGCATTCTGGTCAACGCGTTCCGGAGCGTGCCGTTCATTATTCTGATGGTCGCCATGCTGCCCGCCGCCAAAGCGATCGTGGGCACAAGCTTCGGCAACAAGGCAATGATCGTCACCCTTGTGATTGCGGCGGCGCCCTATGTGGCGCGCATGGTCGAGTCCTCCATTAAGGAAGTTGACTTCGGTGTGATCGAAGCCGCAAAAGCAATGGGAACCTCTTCGTTCAAAATTATTTATAAGGTTCTGCTGCCCGAAGCAAAGCCGGCGCTCATAATCGGCGCGGTGATTTCCACCGTCACAATTCTCGGCTATTCGGCCATGGCGGGCTCCATCGGCGGCGGCGGGCTCGGCAAAATCGCCATTACCTACGGCTACCAAAAATACAACCCCGATATTGTCTGGGTTTGCGTGGTGCTTACCATTATCATCGTGCAGGTTCTTCAGGAGGTTGGAATGCTCGCCGCACGCAAAATCGATAAGCGCATCCAAAAGTAAACACAAGTCAATTGTACAAATCAAAAATTAATATCAAAGGAGATATTTATTATGAAGAAAATTATATTCAGCGTCTTAGCCCTCGCACTTGCATTGCCCCTGATTTTTGCCGGCTGCAAAAAAGACGACGGCACAACAACCACAACAGCCCCCGCGGGCGCAGATAAAACCATCACCATCGGCGCAACGCCTACCCCCCACGCCGAAATCCTTGAGCAGGTCAAGACGAAGCTTGAAGCCCAGGGCTACACCCTGAAAATTGTTGTTTATGATGAATATGTGCTGCCGAATGACGCGCTTGCAGACAAAACCCTTGACGCGAACTATTTCCAGCACACACCTTATCTGAACAAATATAACGAGTCAAAAGGCGCCAGCCTCACCGCTCTCGCGTCGATTCACTATGAGCCGTTCGGCATTTACGGCAATGAGATCACAGATTTGAAAGACATTGCGGACGGCGCAAACATCATCATCCCGGCGGACGACAGCAACGAGACCCGCGCCCTGTTTTTGCTGCAGCAGGAGGGATTGATCAAACTGCCCGACGACGCGGACGCTGAAAAAGGCGTTTCCACGCTGGATATTGTTGACGACGGAGGTTATAATATTGTTACCGTTCAGGCTGACACTGTGCCCGCTCAGCTGAAAAACAACAAAACCGGCACCATCGCCGTCATCAACGGCAACTACGCGCTCGGCGCCGGGTTAAAAATTACCGACGCGCTCGCAAGCGAAGACGCTTCCGGCGACGCGGCGCAGACCTATGCGAACATCATCGCCATCCGCGCGGAGGACAAAGACAGCGTGAAACTCAAAGCCCTTGTTTCAGCACTGCAGACCGAAGAGGTAAAAACCTTTATCCAGAACGAATATAACGGCGCGGTTGTTGCAATTTTTTAAGTAGAGCATATCCGATAATTGCCAACATGCCCATAATCGGCCCTTTTTACGTCACTTCGCGTTAAAAAATCTTAGAAACCGCCTAGGTTTCCTTCGATTTTTCGCCTTGATTGGCACAAAAATTGCTCGATTCTGTGCACGTTTCCAATTACCGAATACACCCTAAAGATAATATAAGAAAGCAGCAAACCGCCAACAGGGGGTTTTGCTGCTTTCGTTTGTTTCAAATAATTATAAAAATCTTACAAAAAACCTAGCATTCTTTCTAAAAAAACAAAATAAAACAAAAGATTTGAGATAGAATTGGGAGGCGGAGACAGAAGGCCACACCGCACAATTCGCGGCTTGCGCCTTCACGTTCCCGCCACATAATTTCGGAGATGTATGGCGTGAAAGAAAACGCTTTCACACACCCCCGCGAAAGGAATGAAAATAAATATGCAAATTTACGCAGATAACGCGGCCACCACAAAAATGAGCCGCTTGGCTATAGATACCATGCTGCCGTACATGGACGTGCTCTACGGCAACCCCTCCAGCCTGCACACCCCCGGCCAAAAGGCCGCCGAGGCGCTTTTCTCGGCAAGGGAAACCATCGCGAAATACTTAAACTGCGAGCCCCGTGAAATCACATTCACCTCCGGCGGCAGCGAATCCGACAATCAGGCGATCCTCTCCGCTGTCGGGGCGGGCGCGAGAAAAAATAAAAAGCACATCATCTCAACCGCGTTTGAGCACCACGCCGTGCTCCACGCGCTCAAAAAGCTTCAGAAGCAGGGCTACGAGGTCACGCTGCTGGACGTTCACGAAAACGGCCTGATAACACCCGAGCAGGTCAAGCAGGCCATCCGGCCCGACACGGCGCTTGTGACGGTTATGTATGCCAACAACGAAATCGGCACCGTGCAGCCCATCGCCGAAATCGGCAAGATCTGCCGTGAAGCGGGCGTGCCGTTCCACACGGACGCGGTGCAGGCCGCGGGGCACATTCCGATTGACGTCAAAGCGCAGAATATAGACCTCCTTTCCCTCTCCGCGCACAAATTCCACGGCCCGAAAGGCGTGGGCGTGTTGTATGCGCGCAAGGGCGTTCCGCTCACAACGCTGATCGAGGGCGGCGCGCAGGAGCGCGGCAGGCGCGCGGGCACCGAAAACATTCCCGCCATCATGGCCATGGCCGCTTCCTTCGCTTATATGTGCGACCGCATTGATGAACACACCGAAAAGCTCACGGCCCTGCGCGACAGGCTCATGAAAGGGCTTGGGCAGATCCCCCGCTCCATTTTAAACGGCGACCCCACGCGCCGCCTGCCCGGCAACGTGAACTTCTGCTTCGAGGGCATCGAGGGCGAATCGCTCCTGCTGCTCTTAGACGCAAAGGGCGTTTACGCCTCCTCCGGCTCCGCCTGCACCTCCGGCTCGCTTGACCCGAGCCATGTGCTGCTCGCCATCGGCCGCCCCCACGAAATCGCCCACGGCTCCCTGCGCCTGACGCTTTCAGACGAAAACACCGAGGAAGAAGTCGATTACATCATTAAGTCCGTCGAAGAGGTCGTGGAGCGCCTGCGCGCCATGTCGCCCGTGTGGCAGGACCTTTTGGCCGGCAGAAAGAATTATGTCATCAAACAGTGCAAAAATTATGCGCAAACATTAAACTAATTTCGTCATATTATTATATAAACACACATATGGAAAGGACGTGTACCTCATGGCATTATACAGTCAGAAAGTGATGGACCATTTCACAAATCCCCGCAATGTGGGCTCCATCGAAGACGCGGACGGCGTCGGCGAAGTGGGCAACGCAAAATGCGGCGACATCATGAAAGTATATATCAAAGTCAGAGCGGGCATCATCACAGATGTGAAGTTTGAAACCTTCGGCTGCGGCTCCGCGATTGCCACAAGCTCCATGGCGACGGAGATGATCAAGGGCAAAACCATCGATCAGGCCTTTGAATTGAGCAACAAAGCGGTTGTCGAAGCGCTGGACGGCCTGCCGCCCGCGAAGCTCCACTGCTCGGTGCTTGCAGAGGAATCCATCAAAGCGGCCATCAAGGATTACTATGACAGGAACAACATCCCCTACGACCCGAAAAAATTTCCCGACTGCGCCCATTGTGAGGGCTGCGGAGTCGGATAAGACTATTATTAACCCCAAAGAAACCACCATCAATTGATAAAAGTCGGTTGATGGTGGGCTTGTCATATGGTAAGATAACATATGTACATTATTTTATATTTCTTGGGAGCCTGAAGAAATGAAAACAGAGATTGCGGCTGATTTTTATAATAACGCGGGTGTTTTAAAAGAAGATGCGCCATTTTCAGAAAGAAGTACAATGCTGATCAATCGAATACGCAGTTATTGTGAAGAACTGATCTTTACAAACGCTAAAATATTGGAAATTGGTTGTGGAAATGGGCGATATTCGTTTGCATTTGAAAAAATGGGCGCCATTTCTACCGGTATTGACTGTGCGGATACTGTCATTGAGTACGCAAGGGATTTCGCAAAACAAATAAACAGTACCTCCACATTTATCATGGGTGACGCTCTGGACATGCCTTTCATGGATAAAGCCTTCGATATCGTTTTTTTGGTTGGCAATACTATTGTTGAGTTTTCTTATGACGATATCGATAAATTATGTGAACAAAGCCGTCGTGTACTCAAGCAAACCGGAGTGTTTTGCGTAGCAATGAATGATATGTTCATTCATTGGAATGGCAAGCATCATGATATTAATAATTATTCTTATGAAAGCGGGCAAATATTAAGTAATTATACGATACCCGGCCAAGGCACATATCCTTATCATGCTCATTTTTGGACGGTTGCAATGGCCAAATGTATTTTTAAAAGGCATTTTAGGCAAATTGATATAAAACAAACAGATGAAAAAAGATTTTGGATTGAATGTAGATTGTAAAGCGAACCCCTGCCATATAACGATTGCCCGTTAAGGGGTGCCTTTTCCAAAAACAAAATAAAAAGGGGACTTCGCTTTGCGGCACACACACCCGAGCGCCGCAAGGTGAACACATCTTATGATGAGAACAACGCGATCAATACAGGACGAGATTCTGCGCCTGAAAAAAGAAAACGACGTCTGCATCCTCGCCCACGCCTATCAAAGCCACGACATTTGGGAGGTTGCGGACTATGTGGGCGACTCCTTCGGCCTGAGCCGGCAGGCCGCCGCCGCGCCGAACCAAACGGTGCTCATGTGCGGCGTGCGTTTCATGGCCGAAACGGTGAAAATCCTCTCACCGCAAAAAAAGGTGATTCTTTCGCATTCACAGGCCGGCTGCCCGATGGCCGACCAGATGGATGTGGACATTGTGATGCAGCTCAAAGAGATGTACCCGGACTACAGCGTCGTTGCCTATATCAACACCACCGCCGAGCTGAAAACAATCTGCGACGTGTGCGTCACGTCCTCTTCGGCGGTGAAAATCATTCAGCGCATTAAAAATCCGAATATCCTGTTTATCCCCGACTGCAACCTCGGCGACTGGGTGCAGAAGCAGGTGCCCGAAAAAACATTGAAGCTCGTGCAGGGCGGTTGCCCCACCCATTTGCGCATGACGGTGCGCGACGTGGAGCGTGAGCGCGCGCTGCACCCCGACGCGTTGCTGCTCGTACACCCCGAATGCCACCCCAAAGTCACCGCGCTTGCGGACTATGTGGGCAGCACCACGGGCATTATCGACTTCGCCGAAAAGAGCGGGGCGAAAAGCTTCATTATCGGCACCGAGAACAGCATTGTGCAGCATTTGCAGTTCAGCTGCCCCGATAAAACCTTTTATGCGCTCTCAAAAGACGCCGTGTGCCACAACATGAAAATTACCACGCTTGCCGACGTGTACGACTGCGTGAACGGCACGGGCGGCGAAGAAATATTCCTCGAAGAGCACATCATCCGCGGCGCGAAGCGGTGCATTGACGAAATGCTGAGGTTGGGCCGATGAGCAGGGTTTTGGTCGCGATGAGCGGGGGCGTGGATTCGAGCGTAGCCGCCTTTCTTCTCAAAGAGCAGGGCTATGACTGCATCGGCGCGACGATGCGCCTGTTTGACAATGAGGACGCGGGCTTTTCAAGGGAAAAGAGCTGCTGCTCGCTTGAGGACACAGAGGACGCGCGCAGCGTGGCCCGCCGCCTTTCCATGCCCTATTATGTGTTCAACTTCATGGGCGACTTCCACACACAGGTGATCAGCCGGTTTGCGGACTGCTATGAAAAAGGCGGCACGCCGAACCCCTGCATTGACTGCAACCGCTATTTGAAATTTGACCGCATGCTCCGCCGCGCGCGCGAACTTGAGTGCGAAGCCGTGGCTACCGGGCACTATGCGAGAATTGAACAAAAAGACGGCCGCCGGCTGCTGAAAAAAGCGGAGGACAAGAGCAAAGACCAGACCTATGTGCTTTACGCCATGACGCAGGACCAGCTTGCCCACACCCTCTTCCCGCTCGGCGGAATGCACAAGGCGCAGACGCGTAAAATCGCGGAAGAGCAGGGATTTTTGAATGCAAGAAAGCGCGACAGTCAGGACATTTGCTTCGCGCCGGACGGCGACTATGCCGCGGCAATCGCGCGGCATACGGGCAAAACATACTCCCCCGGCAAATTTGTCGACAGGGCGGGAAACGTGCTCGGCGAACATCAGGGCATCATCCGCTACACCATCGGCCAGCGAAAAGGCCTCGGGCTTGCGCTGCCGGGGCCGATGTATGTGTGCGAAAAAAACGTGGCCGAAAACACCGTCGTGCTTGGGCGCAATGAAGATTTGTTCTCAACAGAGCTGGTTGCGGAGGATTTCAACTGGATTTTATATGAAACCCCGCCCGAAACCCTGCGGGTAAAGGCAAAAATCCGCTATTCGCAGAATGAAGAGGACGCAACCGTCACTCCCCTGCCCAAAAACAAGGTCAAACTGGTGTTCGACAGGCCCCAGCGGGCCGTCAGCCCCGGGCAGGCCGTCGTGCTTTATGACGGCGACTATGTTGTGGGCGGCGGCACGATTGTGCCATCCGAATAAAATAAATCGCTGGCTGGTCGCTCTTCTTGCGGAGAGCGTGGATTGAAATAGCAGGCGGGCGGTTACGGCGTCGCTGCTGGATGTCGCTCTCCCTGCGGAGAGCGTGGATTGAAATTGTTTTATGCTAATCTATGTTGTAGTGATTATTGCGTCGCTCTCCTTGCGGAGAGCGACTGGATTCAAAAGTTAAGCGGCGGGGCCATCACAGGCACCCGCCACTTAACTTTATATAACAGCTGAAGATATCTTATTAGCTCTAAAAACAACCATATTTATCTCATAACAAATAATTACTATATATCATTGCCGTTGTTGAAAAATTTTATAAGCATATATGCCACCAGAAACATATATACCGATACGGGATATTTTTACTATACCATATTGGTATAATTTTGTCAAGGGGTAAAAATATATGCGATTGAAAGAATTGAGAAAGAAAAAGAAAATAACCCAATTAAAATTGGCAATGGACCTAAACACGAATCAAAATACAATCAGCCGATATGAGAACGGAACAAGACAAGCCGATTATGCCACCCTTGTTAAAATTGCTGACTATTTTAATGTTTCAATCGACTATTTGCTGGAGCGAACAGATGATCCGACAGTCCACAGATAAGCCCCATATATAAAAGCGGCAGGCAAATCTTTATGCCTGCCGCTTTAATTTTATATTGAAGATTTCTATTTCTTACAGTTTCTTATCCTTATCAAACGAGGCCTGATACGCATTGCGCACCGTCTTTTCAAACCCGTTTTCGCGCAAATAATTGACACCCTCAATCGTTGTACCTCCGGGGGAGCAGACACGTTTGATCAGCGCATCCGGCTGCTCGCCGGTTTTCAGAAGCGTCTGTGCACTGCCAAGCGCCATCTGGCAGGCAACCGGCAGCGCAAGCTCCGCGCTCAGGCCGTTTTCCACCGCCGCCGAAGCGAGCGCGCCGATATACATAAAAGTGTAGGCGGGCGCGCAGCCCGAAAGCACGCCAAACGCCGAAAACAACTCTTCGGGCAAAGCGACCGCCATGCCGTAGCTCTCACAGATCACGCGCAGAATTTCAGCGTCGCCTTCGTTTGCGTTTTCATTTACGCAATAGGATGAAACCGACTGCCCCACCTCCGCGTTGAGGTTGGGGAAAATGCGGCCGAGGCGCGCGTCATACCCCAGAAACGAGCCGATATATGAGAGGGTCTTGCCCGCCGCGATGGAAGCTACCAACGGATTTTTCCGCTTTAACCCATTCGCAATCTGCGGCAGCAGCTCCGGAAAGGTTTGCGGCTTTGTGGCAAGCACCACAACGTCGCTTGCGGCGACAAGTGAAAGTGAATCCTTAGCAGCAACCGCCCCTGTTTCGGCGCAGAACGCAAGCAGCGGCTCGCGCAGAATATCATATACACAAACGGTATCAAAAGTCTCTTTGGCATTTTTCAAAATACCCTTTATAATCGGCCGCGCCATGTTGCCGCAGCCTATGAATCCAATTTTCATAAAAAACCTCTTATTCTTTCGCTTCCCAACATCAACCGCATTTTTCGGTTATAAAAGCAATTATTTGCGATTCATTATAACAAAAAACAATAGAAAAAGCAATCAATGCGATTGCATTCAAGGCAAAAACTGTGTATAATATTTGCATTGGGTTACCATCAGGCAACGGTCTTGGAAACGCTTGTGTTTTCGCATACCGGAAGCGCGGGCGCTTTTTTCTGCCTTCGGCCTAATTTTAATATGACCCGTTCTATTTTGCAGCACAGGAGGAACAGCGCATGATTTTGGCAATCGACATCGGCAACACGAACATTTCCATCGGCGCATACAGCGAAGACAGGCTTTTGTTTGTTTCACGCGTAGCAACCGACAGAAGCAGGACGGAGGACCAGTACGCGGTTGAAATCCGCCAGATTTTTCACCTGAACGACACAACGGCCCAGGGCTTTACGGGCGCCATCATCAGCTCTGTTGTTCCCGAGCTCACCAACAGCATCAAGACGGCGATCCATAAAATCACAAAGCACAACCCGCTCGTGGTGGGGCCGGGCCTGAAAAACGGCCTGAAAATTGAGGTGGATAACCCCGGCCAGCTCGGCGCTGACCTTGCGGCCGCCGCCGTCGGCGCGATCCACAAATACCCCCTCCCCTGCCTTGTGATGGACCTCGGCACCGCGACCAAAATCAGCGTGATCGACGGCCGGGGCGTGTTCCGGGGCGTTACCATCTCCGCAGGCGTGGGCATTTCGCTCGATGCGCTTTCGCAAAGAACCTCGCAGCTGCCCCAAATCAGCATTGAAGCGCCCGAATCCGTCATCGGCACAAACACCATCGCCTGCATGCAGTCGGGCCTTGTGTGCGGAACGGCCTGCATGCTTGACGGGCTGTGCGGGCGCATTGAAGAGGAGCTGGGTGAACGCGCCGCGACGATCGTTTCCACAGGCGGGTATTCCCTTGAGATCACAAAGGAGTGCCGCAGGGATGTCGTGTATGACCCGAACCTGCTGCTCGACGGCCTCAAGGTTATCTATGACAAAAATAAAAAACAATAACAACTTCACTTACGGAGGAAACGTTTATGCTCACAAAACAGAGGCTTCATGAAATCCTCACAAACATCGGGAGCGTCAACATCGGCATCATCGGCGACTTCTGCGTGGACATTTACTGGAACGCGGACATGACAAAGAGCGAGCTTTCGCGTGAAACGCCCCACTACCCCCTGCCCGTTGTCGAAGAGCGCACCTACCCCGGCGCGGCAGGCAACGCCGCGGCGAATATCGCCGCGCTCGGGCCGAAGTCCATCCGCGCCTGCGGCATCATCGGCGACGACTGGCGCGGCGAGCTGCTCAAAAGCGAGCTGAAAAAACGGGGCATCCTCTCCGAAGGCTTTACACTCGAAGAAGGATTGTTTACATATGCCTACTGCAAACCCATGCGCAAGGGCATTTCGGACGTGGAGTATGAAGACCCACGCCTTGATTTTGCGAACTACAGGGCCATTTCGCCCGAAACCGAGGCGCAGGTCATCGAAAAGCTTGACGCGCTTGTGCAGGAGGCGGACATCCTCTGCGTGTCTGACCAGTTTGAATTCGGCATCGTCACCGATCAGGTGCGCGAACGCATTCTTTCTTATGCGCGGAACGGCCTGAAGGTCGTGGTTGACAGCCGCAACAAAATCAGCCGCTATACGGGCGTGATCCTCAAGCCCAACGAGGTGGAGTGCTGGCGCGCGGTGTATGGCAACGAAGGCTATCTGCACGCGGCGGAAGAAGAATTTATCGAGGCCGCAAAGGCGCTCGCCGTGAAAAACAACGCCCTTGTCATGCAAACGCTCGGCGGCCGCGGCAGCCTTGTGACGGACGGAAAAGAAACCCACCGTATCGACGCCGTGAAGCTTGACGGGCCGTTGGACATCTGCGGCGCGGGCGACACCTTCCTTTCCGCCTTTTCTTCCTGCCTTGCGGCGGGCGCGGCGCCCGAAGAAGCCGCGAGTGTGGCTTCCCTTGCCTCCGCCGTTACGGTGCAGAAAATCGGCGTCACGGGAACGGCCACAGCAGAGGAAATCCTGCGGCAATTTGAAAAAGCGTAATAAACATGCATCCGTTAAAACAACAACCCACGGAACAATGCATTCCGTGGGTTGTTGTTTTAGAAGATCGTGTACTTTTAGTTCACCTTTACAAGAAAAATCGTCTTATGCTCGCCCCACTGAGCCGTAACGAAGGTCTCACCGGGGTTGCGGGCCGTTATTTTTTTACCCGAAACAGCGATAATATTACTGTCATAACCGCTGAGAGTGATATCGCCCCAAAGAATTTTGTGCTTCTCCAGATTGTTTTCAATTTTCCAAACAACCGCCTGCATGCTTTCGCCCGCGTTCAGCGTGTGATATCCGGGCTGTGCCGAAATCCCGATATATTGATTGTAAGGCTTGTTCGGCAGCTTTTCGATTTCCCTGTGCGTGTTGGGGTTGCCCGCGTCAGAAAACTCGTTCGTGCCGCTTAAAGAAATCTCAATTTCATGAAGCCGTGTCGCCCAGTTGCCCCAGCCCCTGCCGTATGCATAGCCGATCATGAGTTTATCACCGATACGGATGTGGCCGTTCGGGCGGGAAAGCATACCGGAATTGTGGCAATACCAGCTGACGTGCGTATACAGCCGCTCGGTTTCAAAAAAGGTCAGGCCATCGTTGGATTCATACATGGCCACATAGCTGTCCTCACCCATGCGCATTGCGGTTGAAACGGCGATAAACTTGCCGTAATCCTCTATATATTTCACATCGGCGGAATCCGAACCGCCGGCGGTGTATGCAATTGCCGCCTGATGGCCGTAGATGGTTGCGGGCCAGTTCTCGTCCGCCGCGTCCGCAAGGCAGACATTGGTCCTGCGAAACGCCGTGCCGGATTCATCCACACTGTCAAGCGTATAATAAATATAAAGCGTATCGCCTTTCACGACAAAGCTCGGCTCACCGATGCCCCAGCGTTCGCTGCTGCCGGTATAGGCAACGATCGGCTGCGGTTTGCCGCCCCAGCCCGCGCCGTTCCATTTTTCATATGGTCCGTCGGGGGTTCTGCTGCGCGCAACGAAGGCATGGTTGTCAACGCCGCCCTCATTGGTGGTCGAAGTGTAGCCCAGATAATAATAGCCGCCGAAATATACAACGCCCGGGTCGCAGACAGAATAAAAATCAGGCGAGTCCGGCGTGGGCTGCAAAACCACTTTTTCATCCGTCCATGATTTACCGCCGTCGGGTGAGTGGCGGTAGGTAATCCAGTCCCACTGCCCGAAAGCTCCCGGCGCGGCAAACCACGCGTCGATGCTGCCGTCGGCGTTGAGAATCATGCTCGGACCGTAGCGGTAACCGGAAGAGTCGCGCTGGTCGGGCGCATAAATATCACAGCCCTCGTCCAGCACACGCACACTGAGATAGCTGCTCTCGTCGGGCGTGACGGCAACCGGCGCTTCCTCCGCATAAAGCCTGCCCTCAAGGGGCGTGGGCGTTACAACCGGAATCAGCTGAATACCGAGCACCTGCAGCGCGCAAATCAGATAAGTAACGATTTCTCTGAAAAACCACATAACAATTTCTCCATTCATAGCAATTTACGCGTTGCGTAAGCTGGCCCCGTCCTGCAATACCAATGCGTTCAGCCAATCCACAATATCTGAAAAAACCTCTTATTTTGATGTTTCATTCAATATTTCATGGCGGCAATGAGGATAAAACTTTCTCTCAACATGTTCCTGACCTTGACTTTTTAATGTGTCAAAAACCTTTTCCACTCCTTTGCCATAGTCGCCCACAGGGTCGTCCTGCCCCGAAACAAACAGCAGCGGCAGGTCTTTCGGCACCTGTTCAAACCACTCCGTTGCCGAAACACTCATCAAAAGCCGAAACAGGTCTCTATAACCCGCAGCGGTAAACAAAAAGCCGCATAACGGGTCATCCACATAAGCCGTCACCACTTCGCCGTCACTTGAAAGCCAATCGAACTTCGTTTTTGCCCCGGGTATTTTTTGGTTGAAGCCGCCGAAGGCAATGCGGTCGATCAACGGCGAGCGGTGCATAGCGCCCTTTACGCGGCCGACGGCACAGGCCAGGCAAAATCCCGGCTTTGCCGCAGGATTCGGGCCGCTCGTCGCGCAAAAAATCGCACCGCTAAGCTGCTCGCCGTATTGCGCGGCATAGCTCCTCGCAAGCAGCGAGCCCATGCTGTGACCAAACAAGAACAACGGCAAATCAGGAAAGCGCTCTCTTGCCAGCAGCGAAAGATGGTGCATGTCTTCCACAAGGCTGCGCACACCGTCACCATCGCCAAAAAAGCCGAGCTTGTCCCGCGATAAAACAGATTTGCCGTGGCCAAGGTGATCGTTGATCACAACAACATAGCCGTGTTGGCACAAAAACTCAGCAAACCGCGCATACCGTCTGGAGTGCTCTGCCATGCCATGGGCAATCTGCACGATCCCCTTGAGCCTTTCGGTCTGCTGAGGAATATAGTTGCGCACATAAATATCGGCCAGCCCGCTGACAGACGGAAAGGCGCCGCAGCTTTGAATAATGCTCATAGCCATTCTCCTTTATTCCTATAAAACATAACAAGCCCAGAGTCATGATTTTTACACCAGACGCGCACTGTGTACAGCCTGCGCCTGTGCTCGTGGCTGACAGATATTATTGTAACATAAATTTTTTATTTTGTAATCATATCAACCAAATTTTTGTTTAATATCACATTTTTAATACATGACAACTAGCGAAAATAAACAAAAAGGCTGTTTGGTAAGGTCATTGTACATTACCAAACAGCCCTTTAAAAATCTGGCAAACAAAGGCCTTTTTCGCTATCTTTTGAAGCTTTGCCTCAAATTTTATCACACAAGGCTTTTATATGTCGTTTTTAAAGCCTTTTTCCGCAAGAAATTTGCTGATGCGCTTTGAGGGCGAAAGAAATTCGCTGATGGACATATCGTGGTTCAGCGTGTCGATAATCAATGAGATAAATTTTGACATATCCACCTCATGATACCACACGCGCCCCAGCAGCTCAGGCGAGCGATAAACGAGATTTGTGGTAAAAACGCCATGGATCACGCCGTCTTCAAACGCCTTGTCAAACATTTGCAGGCCGTTGCAGAACAGGCCGAACGCTGAAAACACAAACACACGGTTGGCATTGAGGTCTTTGAGCTTTGTGGCAACCTCAATCATCGACTCGCCGGACGAAATCATGTCGTCAACCACAATCACGTCCTTGCCTTCGACATTCGAGCCGAGGAACTCATGGGCAACGATCGGGTTGCGCCCCTGCACCACCCTTGAATAGTCCCGCCGTTTATAGAACATGCCAAGCTCGATGCCAAGCACCGTGGAATAATAAATGCAGCGGCTCATGCCGCCCTCATCGGGCGAAATCACCATCAGGCTGTCCTTGTCGATTTTCACATTTTCCACATTATTGACAAAGGCCTTGATCATCTGATAAACCGTTGTGATGTTTTCAAACGTGTGCAACGGAATGGCGTTCTGCACCCTCGCGTCATGCGCGTCAAAGGTCAGAATATTGTCAACGCCCATTGTGTCGCACAGCTCCTGCAGCGCGAGCGCGCAGTCAAGGGATTCGCGGCTCGAGCGCTTGTGCTGCCTGCCTTCATAAAGCATGGGCATGATCACCGTAATGCGGTGCGCTTTGCCGGCGGCGGCGGCGATCGCGCGCTTGAGGTTCGCGTAGTGCTCGTCGGGCCCCATGGGGATGTTTTTGATGCCGTAGCGCTCCGTCGTCACGCCATAATTAAAGATGTCGCACAAAATAAAAAGATCGTATCCACGCACAGATTCGTGGATGACGGCCTTTCCCTCTCCGGTTCCAAAACGAATGAACTCGGTGTTTATGATGTAAGATGCTCTTTGATATCCTGCAAATGCAATGGTGCCTTTATGCTCACTTTCTCGCTCAGCGCGCCAATTCACGATGAAACTGTCAATTTTCTGCGCGAGCTCCTCACACCCGGGAAGGGTAATGATGCCCAGCGGGCCATAAGGAATGGTGGTGAATTCATTATTTCTTGCAGACATAAATCAAAACAACCTCCAAATTTTACTTCACTTATATTTTACAATATTTCATTATTTTTGCAATACCTTTTGAGCATCAAACGCCTGAATTTAGTGCAGGATTTTCAGGCAAAAAAAACCTTTCTTTTGTTGCTTTCAACGAAAGCGCAAAAGATGCATAATTTTCTTAATCTATTGTGCGGTTTTTTGTTGCAAGTACTTAGAATCTGTGATAAACTATAATTTAAGAGTTTCTATACGAAGCTGAAACTTAGGATTGGGGGAGTTTTCTTGGCTGATACCGTTGTTACGGCTGAAGCTGCAGCTACCACCTGTGCGGAAGAGTACAGAAATTATGTTCATGAGGACAGGCGCTATGTCCCGCGAAAAGAAGTCGTTGCATACATAATTTATGATGTTGCGCAAAGCTTTAACATCAACAAATACACCGAGCGCTTTAATCTCGACGTTTTGCACGTGAGCCTTTTTCTGATTCCGATCGTGGACTTTTGGGGCGGTATATGGGACGCGGTCAACGACACCATCATCGGCGCGCTTGTTGACAGAACCAGAACCCGCTGGGGCAAATTCAAGCCCTATCTTTTAACGCTTGCAATCCCGATCGCCCTCGGCACCTGCATGTTTTGGTTTTTGCCGATTTTATTTCCAAACGCACCGGAGGACAGCGTCCCCAAATTTATCGCTTATTTTGCGCTTGCGCTGATTCGTGAAACCGCGGGAACCTTTCAGGATATTTCGCGGACCGGCATGCTCTCCACCATCTCGCCGCACCCGATAGAACGAACGCGGCTGATTACCATGGCGCAGCTGCTCTCTTTCGGCGACCAACTGCCTGAGCTGACCATGACGCTGATGATTGACATGGTGAACAAGAATGTGATTAACATCCCTATGCGTTCGGTTTACCTGATTATCGGCTGCGGCAGCGCGATTGTCGCCGGCTTGATGTCGCTTTATTTTGCGGCTGTCGCAAAAGAGCGTGTCATCCAGTCGGTCGAAAAACCGAACATCAAGCAATCCATCATGTCCATTGCACGCAACAAGCCGATTTTGCTGATCACGCTTTCAGAATTTTTGAGCGCCTTTTCGCTCAGCACGGGCATGACAAACTATTATGTGGACGTGCTCGGCTCGGCATCTCTTTATATGGTCGTGGGCATTCCCGGCGGATTTGTGTCCACACCCTCTTATGCGTGGGTGCCTTGGTTCCGCAGAAAGTTCGCAACAAGAACCCTCTGGATTCTGGGCAGCATCACGGGCGACGCGCTGATGTTCCTTGTGTTCCTGTTCGGTTCCATCGGCGGCCGGGTCAACGGCCTTTACAAAAGAGTGGGGCCGATGATCGGCGCGATCATGATTCAAGAAACGCTGTTCATGTCTGTCTTCGGTATTCGCAAGGTCATCCCGCAGGAGATGTTCAACGAAGCGATGGACTACTGCGAATGGAAAAACGGCTACCGCACAGAGGCAATGACAGGCGTTGCGAAGGGTCTTGCACGTAAATTTGTCGACACCTTCGGCAAAACCATCCGCTCGTTGCTGATGATCAAAATCGGTTACCAGCAAAGCGCCGGGCATCTGAATCAAAGTGACGACACGAAATATTATCTGTTTGCGATGGCGACGGCGCTGCCGTTTGTAACATCCCTGCTCGGTGTCATTCCGAAGCTGTTCTATGACCTTTCGGGCGCAAAGCGCGACACGATGTATGCCGAGCTCCTGCAACGGCGCGCAGAGGCCTCTGTTCAGGCCTCCGGCGGCGACGCAGAGTCGATGAAGCTGCTTGCCGCACAGCAGATGTCGGTCGCGGAGCAAGACAAAAAGCTGTAAGCGTTTTTTGCATTCTTTATAGAACAGGCAACCCCACCTGCGGGCGCAATTGTGCTTGCAGGTGGTTTTTTGCGCAGTCAGGAGCCTGTGGACTTATAATGTCGCAGACCGATCTTCCAGAGCAAAAAGCTGGGAATCGCAAACAATGCGCCGGCAAGCGGCAGAAACATATAAAGAATATTATCCGTACGGCCGGTAATATAAAGAAACGGGTAATACTGCACCAGCGCGAGCGGCACCACATAGGTAAAAAACCGCAGCACGTGTTTGCCATAAATTGAAAAGGGGTATTTGCCATGCTCACGCCCGCCATCCGTGAAAACGTTCATGAATTCAAGCCCTTCGGTCGTGAAGAAACAAAGAGCGGCATAAATTACAAACAAACATGAAAAAATGATAACCCCCGAAACAGTCATAAAAACCAGTGTCAGAATTTTTCTGCCTGTCCAAGCGACATCCGCAGTGGTCACCGCATAAATCATAACACCTGCCGCCTGCAAAAAGCGGCCAACGCGCGTGAATTCAAATTTTGAGGCAATCACCTGAAACACAGCGCCCCGCGGGCGCACCATCATGCGGTCAAACTCCCCGTTGCCGATAATGGATGCAAATGTGTCAAACCCGCGGGCAAAGCATTCGGCGACTGAAAACGCCATCAGCACCACCGAAAAACAGAGCGAAATCTCCTGAAAAGTAAAACCCCCGATTTCATAAAAGCGGTTCATGACAAAATAGATGCTGAACAGCGATGTAAAGGACATCAGCGCCTGCCCGGCCGCTGTCAAAAAAAGCGAAACCTTATGCTGCATCACGCTTCGCAGGTGAATCGAAAGATATTGCAAATAGAGCCGCATTGCACAGCACTCCCCTTTCTGTGATTAATGATACTACCATACCGTCACCCTCCTTGAATGATGAGCTTTCGGGTGGCACGACCCATCATCGCTCTGCCCAAAGCAATCATCGCAACAGCCCAAAAGCATTGCAGCGCAAGAGTCAGCCACAGCTCACGCCCCGCAATATGTCCCGAATAGATACGAAAAGGCGCGTTGTTCATTGAGGCAAAGGGCAGCAGCGCAACCGCCTTTTGCCAGGCCTGCGGAAAAAACGGCAGCGGAATCAACTGGCCCGCCAAAAACTCAGAAGCAGCCGTTAAAAACACCCGCACGCCCAAGGGCGAAACCGTGTAGAACGTGCTGACATACATCAGCATGGAAAAAGAGACCGTGATCACAAACGCCAACAGCATCGAAATTAAAAAAGCAGGCACAATGCGCCAGTCATCGGGCGCGGAGAAGCCGTACGGCGCGGGTAGCAGCACCGCAAACAGCAAAATCGGCCAGGCCCGCAGCATCGCGCGCGAGGTGCGGTTGCCCATGTCCTTGAAAAACCACATGGCATACACGTCCGTCGGCCTTGTGAGCTCATAAGCTACGCTGCCGCTGCTGATAGCATCCGCAATTTCCTTATCCCAAAACCAGGTGGCATACATCATAATAAACGCCTGATTCAGCCAAACATAAGAAGCAAGCTGCCCCATCTCCATGGGCAGCGCCGCGGGGTTTGCTTCATTCAGCGCCTTATAAAACAAAATGTAAAAACCGCCCCACGCAAACTGCGTCGCAAGCCCCGCAAGCGCGGCCGCGCGGTATTGCAGTCCGGTTAAAAATCGGATTTTGAAGAGTGAAAGATATTTTGTCATATCGCAAACTCCTCATAAAGCGAAACCACAACATCCTCCGTCGCCGACCCGCTCACCGAAAGGTCTTTGATTTCCACGCTCTCTGAAAGCGCACCGATGGCTTGTGATACTGAAAGCCGTGACGAATCCAGTTCAAGCACCGCACGGCCGGGCATCTCGCCCACAACGAAAAGCCCATCAAGCACGGGCAACACGCCGTTTTGGTATTCCAGCGTGAGAGTCTTTGTTTTTGCGCCCCGCTTTTTCAATTCTTCCAGCGTCCCATCCAGCAAAATCTGCCCCTTGCCGATGAGCAAAATGCGGTTTGTGAGAGCCTCAATGTCCTGCATGTCGTGGGTGGTAAGGATCACCGTGGTCTGCTTCTCGCGGTTGATGCGCCTGATAAATTCACGCACCGCGATTTTTGAAACGGCGTCCAGCCCGATGGTGGGTTCGTCCAAAAACAGGATTTTGGGGTCGTGCAAGAGCGAGGCGGCAATCTCACAGCGCATTCGCTGCCCAAGGCTCAGCTGCCGCGCCGGGGTGCGCACAATTTCGCTCAAATCCAGCAATGCGATCAGTTCGCCAACATTGCGATTATAGGTCTGGGGCGGGATCTTATAAATGTCGCGCAGCAGCTCAAACGAGTCGATCACGGGCACGTCCCACCAAAGCTGCGAGCGTTGCCCGAACACCACGCCGATGTTTTTCACATGCTCTTTTCTGTTTTTCCACGGCACAAGGCCGTTGATGCGGCACTCGCCGCTGTCGGGGGTCAGAATGCCGCTCATAATTTTAATGGTGCTGCTTTTGCCCGCGCCGTTCGGGCCGATGTAGCCCACCATTTCACCCTCGGCAATGGAAAAAGACACCTGTCTGAGAGCTTCAATATAGGTGTACTCCTTTTTCACAAGCGCCCTGACAGCTTGCTTCATGCCCGCGTTGCGCTTCGCCACCTTGAAGGTTTTGCTGATGTTTTGCAGTTCGATCATCTTGCTTCCTCCTCTCGTTTTCAAAAGCAAAACACACCCGCAGTTCTCAAAAAGCAAAGAACCACGGGTGTGTTTTTATAAAATAGTGCCATTTTTACATACAAAACCAACAGCCCGGCGCACACAAGCACCGAACCCGGCTTTGACGAAAAGCATATATATCATAACATAATATTTTGTTTTGTCAATATGAATTTGATGAAACCTAAAAAAAATCTGCTCGACACAAAATGCAGCCGACGATGATATTTTTGCCGCATTCTTATTGACACGTTAACATTTTCGTAATATACTTGTATTAATTCGAGAAAATTTTGTATGTTTTTAACAGATATTTAGGAGGAAGATAAATGAGAAGCGTTTTAATCGGCCCCGGGGCCATCGGCGGCACCCTTGCAACATTGATCACCGAAGCGGGCTTTCAGCTCGACGTGGTGGATAAAGACGAAGCCTCAGCGAAAAAACTGAGTGAAGAGGGCTTTCACCTCATCGGCGCAAGAGGAGAGCATCGTGTAAAATTGCACACGATCCCTTCACTTGAGGCATTGGAGGGGCAGTATGACATCTGCATCATCGCAACAAAATATTTTTTCATGCCTGACCTTGCGGGAAAAATGCTGCCTTATCTAAAAGAAGACAGCATTGTGGTCGCCATGCAAAACGGCATCTGCATCGACATGCTTGCGGATGTTGTGGGCAAAAACCGCGCCGTGGGCTGCATGATCGGCTTCGGCGCAACCATGACGGCGCTGGGCGAGGTGAACATGACCAGCAAGGGTGAATTCATTATCGGCATGAGTGAGGGCTATTCTTCGGACAAGCTCGAATATTTCAAAAAAATGATGGACAGCGTGCTGCCCACAGCAATCACAGACAACATCGTGGGCGCTTTGTATTCAAAACTGATCATCAACTCCTGCATCAACTCCCTCGGCGCGGCCACGGGCAAAACCCTCGGCGAGGTGCTAAAGCACTTGCAGGCACGCAATATTTTTCTTGCCATTGCCCGCGAAGGCATTTCAGTCGCAAAAAAAATGGGGCTCAAAGTCCCGCCCTATAACGGCATTTTAGAATACCGCATGCTGCTTGTGAGCAACGCGGCATTTTATAATTCTATCGTCAAAACCCTGTTCCGGCTGATCGGCTCGCTGAAATACGGCAAAGTCAAGGTTTCGATGCTGCAATCCCTTGAGCGCGGCGAAAAAACCGAAATCGACATTTTCAACGGCTACATAGCGAGGAAGGGCAAGGAGGTGGGTGTACCCACCCCGGTCAACGACCAAATCACCCAGATGATAAAAGACATCGAAACAGGCAAGCGCCCCATTGCGGTGAGCAACCTGAACGATATAAAACTGTAAAGAGCGCCGGCAGGCAGTGCCGCAACACTCATATAGTCAAACCGCTCCGAAAGCAAGACAGTCTTTTCGGTCTGTTTTTCGTCTTGCCAGACAGACGCCGCCTTGCTGGCGCAAGGCAAGAAGGGTAACAACGCAAGGCGAAAAACAGACCGAAAAGGCATATTGGTTTGAAGTGGTTTGACTATAGATAACTGAAAGGACTGAATATCTCTATGGAAAGAGAACTGCTGGACGAATTTCGAAGTGACGTATTGAAAAACGGTGAGGCAAAAATCAGCTCACGCGCGCTCATGAAGGGCGCCGGGCTGACGGATGACCAGATCTACCGCCCTTTTATCGGCATTGCAAACGCGTATTCAAACTTCTTTCCCGGCCACGCGCATCTTGACAAAATCGGCCAGGCTGTTAAAGAGGGCATTTTGATGGCCGGCGGCACTCCCGTTGAATTCTCGACCATCGGCATTTGCGACGGCATTGTCATGGGCACACAGGGCATGAAATATTCCCTGCCGAGCCGCGAGCTGATTGCCGACTCCGTTGAGAGCATGGCGACCTCACATGTGTGCGATGCGATCGTGCTCGTGTGCGCGTGTGACAAAATCATCCCCGGCATGATCATGGGCGCCCTGCGTGTGGACATCCCCACAATCGTCGTCACCGGCGGCCCCATGCTCGCGGGTAATTATCGCGGCAAGCGCGTTGACGTGCAGGACATTGCCGAATCCGCGGGCAAAACCCTTGCGGGCACGATGGACCTTGACGAATATGTGGCTTATGAGGACGAGGTCTGCCCCGGCTGCGGCTCCTGTCAGGGCATGTACACCGCAAACTCCATGGCCTGTATGACAGAGGTTATCGGCTTGGCGCTTCCGGGCGGCGGCACCATTCCCGCCGTGAGCGCAAAACGCTACCACCTTGCCAAAAAATCGGGCATGCGCGCGGTGGAGCTCGCAAAATATGATGTGAAACCTTCTGAAATCTTAAATAAAGAATCCTTTGAAAACGCGATCAAGCTTGACATGCTGCTCGGCTGCTCCACCAACACCGCCCTGCACGTGCCGGCGATCGCCCACGAACTGGGCATTCAGGTGTCTCTTGACGACTTTGACCGCATCAGCCGCGAAACGCCCCATTGGGTCAGGCTCTCGCCCTCCGGCCCTCATTTGATGGAGGATCTTGAGCGCGCGGGCGGCGTGAGCGCCGTAATCAAACAGGCGCTTAACGAGGGCATCCTCACCGGCACTCAAGAAACAGTCACGGGCAAAACCCTTGCGGAGAATGTTGCAAAGGCAGAGGTGCTTGAGCCCTCCGTCATCCGCCCCGTCGCCGACCCCTATTCCCCCGAAGGCGGCTTGATGGTGCTTCACGGCAACATCGCCCCCCTGGGCGCGGTAATTAAAGTTGCGGGCGTTGACCCGAACATGTTTGAGCACACGGGGCAGGCAAAGGTTTATAACGGCCATCAGGCGGCCTTTAACGCCCTGCTGATGAGAAGGATCGTGCCCGGCGATGTGATTATTATTCGCTATGAAGGCCCGAAAGGCGGCCCCGGCATGCAGGAGATGCTGATGCTCACCGCCTTGCTGTGCGGCCTTGGGCTTGACAAGGATGTTGCGCTGATTACAGACGGCCGCTTCTCCGGCCTTTCGCGCGGCGGTGTCATCGGCCATGTTTCGCCCGAAGCGGCGCAGGGCGGCCCCATTGCGCTGATAGAAAACGGCGACACCATCACGTTGAGCCTGAGCAAGCGCACGCTGCATTTGCATGTGAGCGATGAAGAGCTTGCCGAGCGCAAAAAGGGCTGGACGCCGCCCGAGCCGCCCGTCACCAAAGGCTGGCTTGCGCGTTATGCTCGCCTCGTAGGCCCGGTTTCAGAAGGCGCAGTGCTTGAGGGCAACTGATAAGAAAAACAGAAAAAGAGTTGAAGCACAAATAACGCTTCAACTCTTTTTTTATATTGATAGGCAATCTTTTTTATTCTATGAATCATTATGATACAAAACAATTTATCAATATTATTTGCCTTCATATGACAAAGCATATAATCAATCTTTTTTTGTCAACTTTTCTTGTATATTTGCAGGTATTGGGCCTATCGGCGGCTCAATATCACAGTCAAAAAGATACAAAAGAAGTTCATCAAAATCTTTTTCAACTATAGTATTATCGCTCCAATTCAAAGCATATTTAGACTTTACAAAAATAGGAAGGCCTTTATCTATATCTGCGTCTCTCAGAATTGCCACATACTTGTTTTGTTCTTGCCTAGATAACATATCACCTTGAATAATCATGGTTTCCCAACCAACACCACCTTTTCTATTGTCTGCTTTTTCTGCGTAATGCTTATCACATATCAGCAAGACCTTATCTGCCATTAGTAGTTCATTCGTCATCCATTGAGGTAAATCTTGACCTGGTTTTAAATGAAAAATATCTAGTCGAGCATCTACTCCATTGCTTCGTAACTTACAGGCCAAATTCTTTACCCAATTTCGGTTGTCTTTATCTGCTCCAGTGTAACTTATAAAAACTCTCGGATTTTTAATGCAATTAGATGAAGACGCATCATCTTCCTCGATGATTTTATTATAAAAATCTTCAGAAAAGGCATACACCCATAATGAAATATTTGAATCATTTTCAAACACAGATTTCATGAGATTATAGGATGTTTTTGCTGATAAGCCACCAGCACCTGTTCCCAGTAACGGTATATTAACTTTATGCAAAGACTGCTCTTGGCAGCAATATTTTATCTGTTGCAATATCTTTTTAAGTATATTTTCGTTTGATTTATTCACATCAATATCTCCGGATGCGGCATAACCAATCATTGAAGCATTCGAAAATGTTCCTGTATTTTGAATAAACGAAATATCTCCTGCCGCCATCTCCTTGCGAAAGTAGGGTAAATCATTAACCATAAGATCATTTAGAATTGAGCGTGTTACCCCACCAAGGCTGTTGCAAGGAATTATTATCAGATCACATTTTGAATCAAAGATACTGCCTTTTATTAAATGTATCATAATTCAAAACCCCTCCCGTCCAAATCCATATTAATCAGCAAATATAACAAAACCGCCGCAGACCACGACGATTTTGCAGTTAAAATACTATTAAAGAGCAGCCGGGCGTTCGCAGGTAGTTACGAGTTTATAGTGCGCCCCCGCCGCCGAGCTTTCGCCAAAGCCGAGCATAATGTCAAGCACATGAAAGCCGAGCGAGCCACTCGCACGAAGGGGTGTGCCCTCGCGCAAAGCAGAGGCCATGTCCCAAACCGCGATGCCGCGGCTGTTTTCGGCATAGGGCTTTGTGACGGACACCTCAACAAATGGCTCCTTACCCTTTTGAATGCGCACCGGGCCGCCGAAGCCGTTCGGGTCGGGCACCTGCATGCTGCCCTTTGTGCCATAAATTTCAATGCAGGGGTGGTCGCTGCCCCACACGTCAAATGACGTCGTGATCGTGCCGACCGCACCATTTTTAAACTCCATAATACCATTGACGTGGGTATCCACCTCAACGTCAATGACTTTGCCGTACTTCTTCTCGCTCGTGATCGTGCGCGTGGGGAAGGATTTTTTTGTGACGCCGCAAAGCTGGTCGACCGGCCCGAGCAGGTTCACAAGGGCGGTCACATAATAGGGACCCATGTCGAGCATCGGCCCGCCGCCGTATTCATAATAAAACTCGGGGTCGGGGTGCCAGGATTCGTGCCCGTGGCAGAGCATATAGGCAGTCGCACCGATGGGCTCGCCGATTTCGCCGCTGTCGAGAATCTCGCGGCAGGTCTGAATGCCCGCGCCGAGGAAGGTGTCGGGTGCGACGCCGATGAGCAGGCCCTTTTCTTTTGCCGTGTCAAACAGCTCCTTCGCGTTCTCACGCGTGATGGACATGGGCTTTTCGCTGTGGGTGTTTTTACCGTATTTCAGCGCCTCAACCGCAACGCCGTAGTGCTCGCCCGGACGGGTGAGGTTGAGCACGATTTCAATTTCACTGTCTTTGAACACGTCATACATCGTGTCGTAGATCACGGGTACGTTCCAGTCGCCGCTCGCTTTTTGCGACCGCTCGGGAATCAGGTCGCAAACGCCCTTGACCTCCACACGGTCATTGAAAACAGTGGTTAGATTTTTCAAATAAATGGGGCTGATGTTGCCGTTGCCGATGATTGCGGTGACTACTTTTTTCATGGTAAAATCCCCCTCTGTCAATAATTCTTTTTATCGCTCTCAAAAACAGACGCGTCAAGCCCCTCGCGCAGGGCAATGTCTTTACCCTCAATGGCCCAGAGCATGCCGCGGCGCATCATCATGGCCGACGCAGGTGAAAGCTCAAACACATCGTCCGTGTGCCCCAGCGAATTATAGAACACGCGCCCGTGACCCCACATTTTTGTCCACACAACGGGCATATCCACTGGCGGGTTAGCCGCATGATAATAAACCGCGTTTGGGAATCGCGTTGTGGCAAGCACGTGCACAGCCGGGTCAACGTGCAGATAATACTGCTCGCTCTTCACCGCAAAATCCTCGATCCCTTCGGTTATGGGGCTTTGTTCGGTTTGTTTTATGTTCACAGTGTAGTCAATGATGCCGCCGGGGTGCGAAACCCAGTTGCCGCCCGTAATGAACTGCCATTCTGTGTTCTCGCGAAACGAGTCGCACATGCCGCCGTGGTTGCCCGCCATGCCAACGCCGGAGGCTACCGCGCGGCTGACATTGCGGCACAAATCGCCCGAAAGCCGACCGCCCGTCCAAACAGGGCAAATGAGGTGTAGCGACATTAAAAAGTCAAGGTCCGCATACGCTTCAAGCGTGTCAGACACCGTGACGGCAAGCCCTTCATCCTCCAGCATTTTTTTGAAACGCGCGGCGACCTTGTCAGGCTCGTGGCCATCCCAACCGCCCCAAACGATTAAAGCTTTTTTCTGTTCACTCATGCTAACGCATCCTTTCTTGTGGGGCAATCAGAGCATGTTGACACTGACAGGAGCCCCGATCTCTTCCGTTTTTATTCTGCGTTTATTGTAGGGTTTGTTTTATGAAATGTCAATAAGAATCCATAGATTCTTATAAAATTATTTGAGGGATGTGCCCAGAAGTCAATGCCCGTTCAAGCGTTTCCTGCGCTGCCGATAATCGGGCATATAAAGACCCATGAGCGCATGAAAGCCCTGCTGATGGTTCGGGTGCACAAAATGCACATATTCATGCAGCACAACATATTCCACCAGATCAAGCGGCTTGCCCATCAGCCGCCTGTTGAGCACAATGTGCTTTTTATCCACATGGCAAACGCCCCAGCGGCTTTTCATTTCTTTGACCGAAAGGCTGGGTTTTTCATTGAGCACCTGAGCAAACAGAGGGAAAATCCGCTTGCTGATACTCTCAAAAAATGCGAGGCATTCTTCATCATCGTATTGCTGTGAAACCGCCTCCCCGTCTGCCTTTGCCCTCAAATTTTCTATCGCGGCGAGGATCCAATCCTCTTTTGAGAGAACGAATGCATCAATCATGGCAAAAGGCGTGCGGCGGTTGGCCGAAACGGCCACACGCAGGTCGTCCCCTATGCGCAGATTCATGTTCTTTACATCTTTTATTGTCAACTCATAAGTAATTCTTCCGGCAGTCCGTTTCATTTTATTACCAACAAAAAACGGTGCAGCATTGAAAACGCCGCACCGGTCCTTTTTATTCAAGCCCCAGCATCTGCATGATGCCGCTCTTTTTCTTTGCTTTCTTCGGTTTATAAACAGGCGGATTTTCAAGGCGCATATTGGCGCTTTTGCTTTTGCCCAAAATACGGTTGACCTCAATCACCGGCTCCATCATGGAGTCGCTGATATATTCAAGCATGATCTTCATTTTGGCCGGGTCGTTTTTCAGCGAGCCGAGAATCGTCACCACAATCAGGCTTTGCAGCTCGTTTGTGCCGTCCTCATAAATCTCGTTGATCACATTGAACAGCTTGCGCAGCTTTTGGGGGTTGTTTTCTCTCAGCGCATTGTGCACCACAGCGTTACCGTGTTTGACAAAAAAGTCCTCGGCCAAAAACTCGCCGTAGGTTTCAATGTTTATGCGGTAAGGCTCTTTCAGCTCCGGGTAAGCGCCCGCAAGGCGGTTTGCAAGCGTGTTCGGGTCATAGCTCAACGCGCCGCTTTTCGCCGCGGACTTTGAAACAGGCACGGGCATTTTTGACTTTTGGGCGGCAAGCTGCTTTTTGCCGTAATAATCCAGAATGGTGTCTGAAATTTCGTTGACGATGAATTTGACATCCTTTTCGCCATACTCCTCCAAATCCAAAAGGTTGGTGGAAATCGCGGTGAACTCGCTGTCGTCATCGTCGT
Source organism: Oscillospiraceae bacterium (assembly GCA_031270605.1). GTDB lineage: Bacteria > Bacillota > Clostridia > Oscillospirales > Acutalibacteraceae > JAISXG01. The sequence goes on from JAISXG010000067.1 coordinate 34,786, forward strand.
GGGCGGTGGTTTCGCCCGAAAGCAAAAAGATTTTGCCGTTTGCATATAAAATACGCAGCTTCGCCTTCTCACCCGCATACTGTAGCAGCATCGACTGCTCTTCGCGTTCAAAAACGGGCGTTTCGTTCTTTTTCACACCCTCGGGAAAAACAGGGGCAAACCCGTGGGCGGCCGTCACCTGGTCAAGCCCTTTATAAATTTGAACAAACACCGTTCGCAAATCCAACATGCTGAATCATTCCTTTATTTAAAAATCTGTCTATGTGAGCGTTTTGCCGGCCGAACCAGAGGCCTAGCCGTTCAAACGCGAGAAACTTTTCTTATTATTTTTATACAGGTCTTTGAACACCTCAAAACACTTGTCATAAGCCGCGGCATTCTCCCCGTTGGGCGCAAAGCACTTCTGCGCGGGAATCAGCTTTTTCGCGCTGCCGATGGAGTCAATCAATCCAAGCCCCACCGCCATTGTCACCGCCGCGCCCACGGCGCCCACATTCTGCGGGTTTTCAACGGTTTCAATTCTTCTTCCTGTAATATCGGAAAGGATCTGGCAGGTCAGCTCCGCAAGAGCGCCGCCGCCCACAAAACGAATCACGTCAGAGGTTTTCACCTTCTTTTCAGAAGCCTCAAGAAACCAGCGAAGATGATAACAAACGCCCTCAAGCACCGCGCGAATCAACTCAGACTTGCCTGTTTCAAGGCTGATGTTAAAAAACATGCCCCTTGCGTTCGGGTCTTCAAACGGGCAGCGGTTGCCGTGCAGCCAAGGGGTGAATATCACTCCCCCGCTCCCTGCGGGAACCTCTTTCACAACGTCTGTCATATAGTCATAAAGGCTTTTATACACGGTTTCAAAGCCTTCTGTCACATGCTTTTTTTCAAGATAAATGCCGATTTCGTCAAGCGCCAGATGGTCCTTGACCCATTCAAGGCATTTGCCCGCCGTTTCAAGCTCGGCAAAATAATTGTATTTGCCCTCGTCCGCGCCCACAATGGCGGCAATCATGGCGCTTGTGTCCACAATGCTTTTGTCGATCACGGTGGAGACCCAGCCCGAGGTGCCGGAATAGATATGCGTGTCGCCAAGGGCGACCGCGCCCGCGCCCACACCGATAAGCGCCGCGTCACCGCCGCCGCCGAACACCGGTGTGCCCGCAGCCAAACCAAGCTCTGCGGCCTGCTGCTCACGCAGCCCGCCCACCGGAATCGTCGCTTTCATGATCGGCGCGAGATGTTCTGTGTTCACGCCGAGCATTTTGCACATTTCGCGGCTCCAGTTTTGTTTATCCTTGCGAATATCATAAATCAGCGTCGCAAAAGCGGAATCGGGAGTCATGATAAAATTGCCGGTCATCCTGCAAATCAGGCTTTCTTTTACATCAAGCCATTTGTGCACACGGGCAAATACTTCAGGCTCGTGGGCCTCGACCCATTTATATTTCCACACCGGGTCTTTCACCGAAAGGGCAACGGCTCCCGTGTAGCGCAATGATTTCAGCAGCTTCACAACGTTTGCGCCGGCGACCTGCAGCCCGTGAGCCATACCCTGTTTGAGCTCCTCACGCGCACGCTGATCCATATAGCTCATGGCGCGGCGCACATGGCGGCCCTCTTTATCAACTAAAACAAGGCCCTGCATCTGAGAGCAAAACGAAATGCCCTCAATTTTTTCGGGTGCGATGCCTGCGTTTGCAAGCGCGGTGCGTGTGGTGGAGCACATGGCCTCCCACCATTCGTCAGGGTCCTGCTCGGCGCCGCCGTCAGGCAGCACAAACAGCGAATACCCAGCTGAGGCATAGCCCAACAGCTCGATGGTTTTTGCAATCGCAAACACACAGGTCTTCACCCCTGTTGTGCCGATGTCATACGCAATCACATATTTCTTTTCCACAACAACACCCACCCTCTTTTAAGCTTGTTTATTATATTCAAAATAAACTCACGCAAAAACTACAGCATCGAGCGCCGCCCCTCAATGGCGCGCGAAAGGGTCACTTCGTCCGCATACTGCAAATCAGATCCGACAGGCAGGCCATATGCCAGCCGTGAGACCGAAAGGCCGAGGGGGCTGAGCAGCTTTGCGATATACATCGCCGTCGTCTCGCCCTCAACGTCTGAATTGGTGGCGAGAATGACCTCTTTGACCTCGCCGGTTTGAATGCGCGCGAGCAGCTCCTTCACTGTCAGCTGCTCGGGCCCCACTCCGTCAAGGGGCGAGATCGCACCGTGCAGCACATGATAAACGCCCTTATATTCCCGTGTTTTTTCAATTGCAAGCAGATCCTGTGCATCCTCAACGACGCAAATCTGGCTGCGGTCACGCGAGGGGTTGCCGCAAATTACGCAAAGCTCGTTTTCTGTCAGGTTGCAGCAAACGCTGCATTTGCGGATGTGCTCGCACGCGTCAAGAATCGCATCTGCAATGCCCTTTGCCTCTTCAACCGGCAGCCCCAGCACATAAAAAGCCAAACGCTGCGCCGTTTTTCGGCCAATGCCCGGCATGCGCTCAAACTGTTCTATCAGCCGTTTTAAAGGGATGGCTCCATAGTCCATCATTAAAACATTCCGGGCATTCCGGGAATATTCAGCCCTCCCGTAATTTTGCCCATCTCCTGGTCCATCATGTCCGCCGCCTTTGAAATGGCGCTGTTGACCGCAAGCATAATAAAGTCCTCAAGCATTTCAACATCCTCCGGGTCAACGGCGGAGGGGTCGATTTTAATATTTTTCAGCTCGTGCCTGCCGTTGCAGGTCACTTCCACCACGCCGCCACCTGCGGAAGCGGTGTAATCGCGCTCCTCAAGCTCCTTCTGCACGCGCTCCATCTCTGCTTGCATATCCTGAATTTTTTTCATCATATTGCCGCCCGCGCCGGCATTCGGAATTCTGGCTTTCATATTGTTCAAACTCCTTTATATTTTATGATAACAATTCCACTTTTACGCTCACATCAAGGTGCAGTACCTTCTTTACCGCATCGCTCACCGCCGCACAATAGGCGGGATCGCCCGACAAAACCATGTTCACCACAGGGTTCGGCGTTTTGAAAATCAGCACGCTACCGCGAAGCTCAGCGCCCGCGCCCTTGACCATGCTCATCATGGGGGGGCAAAGCCGCACAATTTCGGCACACACATTATCCCACACCCTGCCCTGCAAAGCGTTTTCACCCGCAGGGGGAGCGGCGGGTTCAAAATTCGCCTGCATAAACGGCGGGGGTGCGGCCGCCACAGGGGGCGCAAAGGCCGCGTCTTCATCCGGGGGCTCGAAATCATCGTCATTCCCAAAGGGAACGCCATCATCCTCATCATCAAACGGGAGGGTCTCATTTTCAGAATCCCACACCTGTTCTTCGCCGCCGAAGGGCTGCGTGTCAGGCGCTTTGGCACTTTCATATTCAGCAGCAGGGGGCGCATCCGGCGTGAAGGGCAAAACCTCATTCTCTTCGGGTGGCTTCTCGGGTAAGGGGATGTCCGCCTCTTTCACAAACGCCGGCGCTTCTTCGGGCACGGCAGGTGATAATCGTGCGGGATCCACTTGTTCAGTGACAAATAGCGGGAGCGGTGCCGCTGGTTTTATTCCCGCGGCAACTGCCGCTTCGAGCGCCGCAATGCGCTCTAAAAGCGCGGCGATGTTGTCCTCCAGTTCCGGTGAACAAAGGCGCACAAGTGCCATTTCCACTTCAATCCTGCCGTTTTTGCTGCGCCGCAGACTTTCTGCACAGGCTGTCAAAACCGCGATCCCGCGCAACACCGCTTCTAAAGAAAACAGCGCCGCGTGGGCCTTGAGCTGCTCCATTTCATCTTTTGTGCACAAAATCATGGCTTCGGGCTCGCGCACCGTCTTCACGATCATCAAATCGCGAAAATGGCTCACAAGCTCGGCGCAAAGGCGCTCCGCGTCAAATGACGCTTTATGCAGCTCGTCCGCGATTTGCAGTGCCTTAGCCGAATCCTTTTTAAAAATCGCAGCAGAGAGGGCGAACAAATGCGCTTTGCCCACGATACCCGCCGCGTCACGCACGAGAGCGGCGTCAATCTCCTTTGCCCCGCCCGCCAAGCAGCGGTCAAGCAGCGAAAGAGCGTCTCGCGCAGCGCCGTCGGCAATCCTCGCAATCAGAATTGCCGCTTCATGGGTGATGGAAGCACCCTCCTGTTCCGCCACATATTCAAGTAATTCTGCGACAGCCTCAGGCTCGATCCGCCGAAAGTCAAAGCGCTGGCAGCGCGACAAAATGGTTGAGGGCAGCTTTTGCACCTCGGTGGTCGCCAATATAAAAATCACATGCCCCGCGGGCTCTTCCAGCGTTTTCAGCAACGCGTTGAATGCCTCGATTGTCAGCATGTGCACTTCGTCTATGATATAAACACGGTATTTCGCCTGAGCCGGCGTAAAAACAGATTCCTCACGCAGCGCGCGAATGTCGTCAATGCCGCGGTTGCTGGCCGCGTCGATTTCGACCACATCCAAAATCGCGCCCGAATCAATGCCCCGGCAATTCTCGCACGCGTTGCAGGGGTTGCCGCCCTTGGGCGCAAGGCAGTTGACGGCTTTGGCAAGGATTTTGGCGCAGGAGGTTTTGCCCGTTCCCCGCGAACCCGTAAAAAGATAGGCATGGGAAAGGCGGTTTGCAGAAACCTCCCCCTCAAGCGTGCGGGTCACCTGCGGCTGCCCCACAACATCACGAAAGGTCTGCGGCCTCCATTTTCTGTAAAGAACCTTATACACCAAACTCTACATCCGTTTCTGTTCACAATAAAATCACTTTCTGATTT
>JAISXG010000089.1 GCA_031270605.1 Oscillospiraceae bacterium
GCGGTCTTATTTCCGGCGACCTGCGTTGTCGTCCTTGCCTTACGCCGGTAAGGCTGTGTCCTCCGCCTTGTTCGACAAAAATAATCCTCGCAAATCTTGTACCGCTTTTTGAGTTAATCAACTATATTTATAAAAATCCGACAAAAAACATGTGAATTCAAAGTTCATTGGCTATAATTATTGACTTTTATTTTAAGAAATGATAAATTATATATCAAACTGAGTAGAACTATACTCTGAAAATGCATGGCAATGCGGAATGCGGTGGTGGCTTTGCGCGGCATTCTGCGTTCTGCTTTTTGTGGGAGACATTTTTGATGCGTGAAAAACCGTCAGACAATCAAAAAAGGATTATGATCAGTCCGCAGCCCGCCCGGGGGGTTGGCGGCGGTTTTATTGAGCATGATTTGCCCGAGATTCTCCCCGGGCAGCCGTCTTCGGCCGAAAGCGGCGGCAACAGTTTTGAGATCGACCCGCGACCCGCGCTGCGCGCGAATGTGCGCCGCCGCATTTTTTCTGCTCCGAAAGAGGACAGCTTTGACCCGAATATCATTTCTGCCGAGGTGGAAACCGGCGCGGATTTGGAAAACGAAAAGACAAAACCCATTTCTGTCGCCGCCGCGTTTGTGAAAAAGGCCCCGATAACGCCTGCGCCAGACGGCACGCAGGGTGAAGCCGGTCCGGCGCAGATGGTGCTGGACGGGTTTGAGGACGACGGAAAAACGCGTGAGATCCACCGCGCTGAAACCCATGCGCAGGAGACGGAAATTGAGCGCAGTCTCAAGCAGTCACGGCGGGAAAAGGCCAGGGATTTTTCAATTGAGCAGGAGAGTCTGCCTTATACCAGGGATATGCCCCAGCCCCCGGACTCGGATATTTTTCAAATATCAAACCAGAACCGCCGCGCGGCATACCGGCATCTTTCGGCGTTGCGCAAAAGGCTTGGGCTGAAGCTCGCCGTCAACGCGGGCATCGGGCTTGCGTTGCTGCTGCTTGCCGTTGTTTTTTCCGCGAGCGGCGGATTTTCGGGCAATTACATGCTGTTTGTTTTTTTGAATTTTATTTTGCTGCTCGGCTCGATCGCTTTCAGCTACAATGAAATTTCGCAGGGGTTCGCGGCGCTGAAAAAGCGCCGGCCGGGCCTTGAAACGGGTATTCTCTTTTTGTGGATCGCCGCGCTTGTGCAAAACGTCGCCTTTTTTTCGCAGCCGAGCGTGGTTGCGGGCCTGCACCTGTTTAACGCGGCGGCCGTGCTGCTGACACTGCCGTCCTTTGCCGCAAAATATCTTGCTGTTCACGGCGCGCTCAAGCAGGCGAATCTTGCCGCTGCGGGCGAAACGATTGCACTTGCGGCGCGGATCCCCGACAAAAACGCCGCCTGTGAAATGGGGCGCGGCGTGGTTGAGGGCGAACCGCTGATTCAGTACAATGCAAAGACCCTGTCGCTGAACAACTTTATCGACAACGCGCTCAAGCAAGCCCCTTCAGCGAAGATCTGCGGCTTTTTGATCCCCGCCTGCGTCGGTGTTTCGCTTTTGGCCGGCATCATTGTGTTTGCGAAAGAGAAAGACCTCTATGCCGCGGTGACCGCGCTCACAAGCATGCTTTGCGCGGTGCTGCCCTCCTCTGTGACGCTGTCGATGGTGTATTCCCTGTTTTCAAAAAACCGCGCGCTTGAAAAAGAAAAGTCGGGCATCATAACATATGATGCGGCCGCGGCCCTGAGCGGCTCAAATTGCGTCATTCTCAGTGCGGAGGAGCTTTTTTCGTCCGAAAACTGCAATGTGCATGGCATTGTGCCTTATAACAAAATGCGGCTGGATGACGCCATCGTCTATACCGCGGCAATGCTGCTGAAATCAAAGGGACCTTTGAGCAGCCTGTTTCTCAATGTGATTGAGGAGCGCAAGGACATTCTGCCCCCGGTCGAGTCGCTGGTTTATGAGGACAAGCTGGGGCTTTCTGCCTGGATCGAGGACAAAAAGGTGCTTGTCGGCACGCTTGACCACCTGCGGCACCACAATGTGAAGCTGCCCGCGAATGATTTTTTCAGCAAGCACTGCGTTTTTGGGCGCAAGCCCTTGTTTTTGGCGGTGGAGGGGATTTTGGCCGCCATGTTTGTTGTGAGCTATCATTGCGACGACGCGGTGGCGCGCGAGCTCAAAACGCTCACGAACGGCGGGGTCACGCTGCTGGTGCATGCGTCCGACCCGAACATCACCGAGGAGTTTGTGGAGGACGCGCTGGAGCTCAAGCGCAACACCGTGAAAGTCATGAATCAGAAGACAAGTGAATATTATAAATTATTTAGAGATAAAACGACCGCGACGCATGAGGCCGAAAACTTTCACAGGGGTTCGGCGCTTTCGCTGCTTCGCCTGATGAACGCTTCGTCCGACATTGTGGCCGAAAAGCATGCCGCCGCGGCCGCTGCGGTGATTGCGTGTCTGCTTGGCTTTGTGTTTGTGAGTGTGTTTGTGTTTTCAAAAGAGGGGCTCACCAAAATCGGCAGCCCGCAGCTGGTGCTCTATCACCTGTTCTGGGGGATTGTGAGCCTGCTTGTTCCGAGGGTGATTGCGTTCATTCCCAAAAAATAGGGGTTGGTTATGCGGTTTTTGCGGCGGGGTCGCCCGCTGCGTTTTATAGCGTTAAAATCAAGAACTTTGACGCATTGGAAGAATGCCGCCGTATTTTTGATTCGGTTTCTATAATCATTGGATTTTATTTTTGTTTTATGTGGGAGGTTTTTGCCGTTGTTCAGTATTTTTTGGGAGGACTTTTGGAGAAGCTCCGGCCTTCCTTGGGAGGATGTTTTGCTCAGGGTGTTTCTTGCGGCGCTGATTGGCTTTTTGCTGGGGCTTGAGCGTGAGATTTCACACCACCCGGCGGGCATGAAGACGCATATGCTGGTTTGCCTTGGCTCGGCGCTTGCGTCGCTGATCGCCTGTGAAATGAGCATTTACGCGTTTCAAAACCTGCCCCAGACCCGTCTTGACGTTTCGCGCATCGCGTCCGGCGTTGTTTCGGGCATGGGCTTCATCGGCGCGGGCGCCATCATGAAGTCGCGTGACGGCACGATGGTGACGGGCATTACGACCGCCGCCACGCTGTGGGTCACTGCCTGCTTGGGGCTTGCCATCGGCATGGGCGAGTTTCGCATCAGCATCGTGACATTCGTCGTGGTGCTTTTCTCCACGCTGTTTTTAAAACGGGCTGAAAAGCGCTTTTTTGTGCAGAAAAGGGAGCGCAGCATCGACATTATGTTGCTTGACAAGCAAGAGACGCTGCCGTTTCTCGACAGTTATTTTGAATCCAAGAAGGTGCGCGTGATCTCGTTTGAATACAAAAGAAATCCCGACCACCGAACGACGTCCGGCGACCCGATTTACACGTGCCGCTACACCATTCGCGTGCCGCATGGCATGGTGTTCGTCGCAATGATGCGCGACCTTGCGATGGTGGAAAATATTTTAGAAGTATATGAGACCCTGCACGGCAAAGAGGCCGCTTTGGATTATCGAAAGTCTGAAGAAGAAAAGGGCAATGAGCTTTCGTGACCGCCCGCCTTGGCCGCCCGTGAAAGGATGGGTCGATTTTGCTCTGAGCAGAGCCGATGCCTCTTAACGGCCTGACTATAGATCCCCCGGCAAAAACAATCGGCGGCGCGCCCAAAAGTCACGCGGCTGCGTCTTGCGGTCAATCGGCTGCCACGCGAAATAAATATGCGGACAGGAGTGTTGATTTTGGCGGAACAACAAAAGCTCAACTACAAAAAGACGATTTTAATCGGTTTCGGTTTCATGGCGACCAGCGTGGTGTGGGGCATTTATGACCCTTACATCACAAAAATCCTCAACGCCATGCTGAGCGATTCCGCACAGATCGCCCATTGGAGCGACGCGTTGATCGCCCGTTTTCCCGCGTTGCTTGATTTTATGCGCGCGCAGGGCGAAAATGTGGAAAATGCCGGCGGCGGCTTCACGCTTGTGCCGCTGTTTATCGGTTTGATCATGACGTTCGACAATGTGTTCGGCGTGATTTTTCAGCCCGCGTTCGGCAAGATATCAGACCGGACGCATTCGCGTTTTGGCAAAAGAAGCCCCTATATCTATATCGGCGCGCCCATATCCGCCGTGCTGTTCGCGCTCATCCCGTGGATGTTTGTGCGCTTTGACAGCCTGTTTGCGGTTATGGTCTGCGTGATCCTGTTTGTGCTGGTCATGTCGCTCTGGCGCGCGCCCGTCGTGGCGCTGATGCCGGACCTGACGCCCCCCAAGCTGCGCAGCGAAGGCAATGCCATCATCAACCTGTGCGGCGGCGTGGGCGGCCTTTTGGGCATGCTTTCGGGCACCGTGATCCTGGCCGTCATGAAATTGCTGCGGGCGGACGTTTCAGACGAAACAAAAATCTTTCCCTATGTGTTTTTGTTCGGTTCGTTTGTGATGGTCGTGTGCACGCTGATCCTGTTCTTTTTTGTGAAAGAGCCTGACAGCCGCCTCAAGGTCGTTGCGGAGCGCAACAAGGCCATGGACGAGCACGAAAGGCACGCGGCGCAAAAACAGGCGGAAAAAGAGGAGAAAAAGCAGCTGAAAAGCCACAAGCTTTCAAAGGCTGAAAGAATCAGCCTGATTTTCATGCTGATGGGCCTGTTTTTCCTGTTCTGCGGCACAAACGCGATTCAGACCTTCTTCGCGTTGTTTGCCGATGAAATCCTGCACAAATCCACAAGCCAGGCGACCTTCATGATGGCGGTTTTTGCGATCTGCTCCATGCTCACCGCCATCCCCGCAGGCAAGCTCGGCAAGCGCTTCGGCAGAAAAAAGACGATTTTGCTCGGCCTTGTTTTGTTCATGAGCGTGTTTGTGCTTTATCTGCTCACAAAACAGATGACGCTGGTCTGGGTCGCGCTGATTGTGGGCGGCGCGGCAAATATGCTCATCACCGTCAACACGCTGCCCCTTGTCTTGGAGATCGGCGGCATTGACAAGGTGGGCACATTCACCGGCTATTATTACACCGCCACTTTTTCGGCGCAGATTGCGGCGCCGATCCTGTTTGGCATGGTCAGGATGTTCTCAGGCACCTATATGTCGCTGTTTGTGTTCAGCCCGGTTGCCTTTGTGCTTTCGTTGCTGTGCATTTCCATGGTGCGGCACGGCGAGGCGGTTCCGGACCACTTGGTGAAAGAGGCGCAGATGGCGGACGATTAAGGGCGCTTTTGCCTGCTTTCTAAATAAAAGCCTGCAGAGATGTTAGCGCGCTGTTTGAAAACAAGGCTGAAATAAAAAAATTTAGAAAAATATACGAGAAGCCTTGATTTTATTCAAAATTTACTATATTATTAATTTAAGAGTAAACAAATAGATAGGTTTTTTTGAAATATATGAAATGGGGGACGCATAATGGCTGAATTTTCTTATGAAATTGTGAAGGAACTCGGTGTTCTTTCTGAGGGCTCGGGCGGCTGGAAAAAAGAGCTGAACCTTGTCAGTTGGAATGGCAAAGACCCCAAATATGACATTCGCGACTGGGGTCCGGACCATGAAAAGATGGGCAAGGGCGTCACCCTGACAACGGTTGATTTGAAGGCTTTGAAAGAACTGCTTGCCGACATTCAATTGGAGGATTAACAAAAAATTTGCGGCCGTGCTTGAAAAAGCACGGTTTTTTTATGCAAATATAAAATATTGCAGAATAAGAAATAAAAAATCAGAGAAATTATGTATAATAAATGAAACATGATTCTTAACGAATCGTTAGTATATTTTTGCTTTTGTAACCGGTGCAGAATCAACGAAATATAAAAAGAAGAAAGGCAGGGGGGACGGGCAGCGCTGTAATTGAGGGACGGTAATACGGCATGCCCAACAGTATGGAAAAAATTACGACTTTTCGGCAAAGCTTTGTTGACAGCCGTGGCAGGGAGCGCATTTTCAACGGGGTGAATATTCCCGACAAGGGGGACGACCGGGCGGACCGCTCCGCTTTTGTGCATGCCTGTGACGATGCGTTTTTGGACAAGATGCAAAGTCTGGGGTTCAACCTGATTCGCCTGGGAATGACATGGGAAACGATCGAACCTGAAAAGGGCAGCTTCAATTTGCCCTATCTTGAATCGGTCAAAGCCATTCTGGACCGCTGCGCCGAGCGTGAGATTTATGTTTTTCTTGATATGCATCAGGATTTATACGCGAGTTTCGGCCGCGGTATCGGAGACGGGGCGCCGAAATGGGCATGCCTTTCGGATGGGCGTCTGCCGCGTCCCGCGAAGTTTGTTTGGGCGGAGGGCTATTTCTGGGGCAAGGCCGTGCACAAGGCGTTTGATAATTTTTGGGCCAACACAAAAATTGATGAGGGCGGCGGGGTGCTTGATTATTTTGCCCGCATGTGGCAGTTTGTGGCCGGGATGTTCAAAGACCATCCCGCGTTGTTCGGGTTTGATATTTTGAACGAGCCGTTTCCCGGCACCGACGGCGGCAGGGTTTTTAAAAAGATTATTTTTAACCTTGTCAGGGTCACCCTGTTCAGTGGCAGCATCAGCCGCTCTAAGCTGGTTTCTGATTTGATCCACAAGGACAGGCGCATGTATTTTCTTGACCACTACACGGGTGAGGTGTTGCGCCTTGTCACAAGCGCGGCGGATGAGTTGATTTACCGTTTCGACACGCAAAAATATTCGCCCTTCATCAATAAAATCTCAAAGGCCATCCGCGAGAAGACAGACAACGGCATTCTGTTGATGGAAAACTCCTATTACTCAAACCTCGGCATCCCGTATTCCGCGCCCGCGATCCACTATGACGGCGAGCGTGAAGAAAAAATTGCGTTTGCCCCCCATGCCTATGATTTTATGGTGGATACAGACCTTTATAAATATGCGAACAACGACCGTGTGGGCTCAATTTTTGCAGAGCACCGCCGTTCTCAGCAGCGGCTTGATGTGCCTGTGATCGTGGGCGAATGGGGCGGCGGCGGAAGCGGCAACGGCTGGTTCCCGCATGTGATGTTTTTGCTTGATTTGTTTGACCGCAACAAATGGAGCCAGACCTACTGGGCGTATACCGAAGGGTTTTTGGAGTCGGAGCTGATGGGGGTGCTGAGCCGGCCATACCCGCAGGCCGTCACGGGCACGATCTCCCGCTATGCCTTTGACCGCGGGAACAAGGTTTTCACGCTGGTGTATGAGCAGGCGCGGGAGTTTGCGTGCGACACGGTCATTTATCTTCCTTCCATTCCAAAGGCCGTGGAGGCATCGGGGACCCACACAATTGAAAAGGGAATGGATGGCGCAACAGGGTTGCTGCGGGTAAAATCACCGGTGGGAAAAAATAAAATCAAGGTTTGGTTCTGATCCGGCTCTAAAAACATGCAGTTTCCTATATTTTTTAACAATTGCGTTTGTTTATTTTAATTAATATGTATTGACAAAAACAGACCAAATATGTATACTTGTAAATAGGTTAGTGTCTTGTTGCCGCTGAAAAACCAAAGATACATAGTTGATGTGCAGCGTTTTTGGGCGGAACGGGCCGCTAGTGTGAGTTCCAAAAACAGGAGGTTAGAATAAAAATGAAAAAAAGAATAATTTCGGTTATGCTTGTCGCAATTATGATTTTTTCGGCGTTTCCGTTTGTTTCTTCCGCAGCGTCTGAGGTCATCAGCAACACAAGAACGATTGCGGCGAACACAACCATTGCTGCAGGCGACACATGGAGTGTGACCTCCACCGGCAAAATCGTGATCAACGAGGGCGTGACGCTGACGATTGCCAGCGGCGCTTCCATCATCAATGACGGCACAATTGAAAACAAGGGCAAGATCGTCAATAACGGCAGCTTGATCCGCCAGGAAAACAGTGTGATTAAGCATGAGGTGCGCTTCCCGGGCGGAAGAGAGAACCAATTCACCGTTTACAGCTTGGTTGACGGTATCGTGCTTGACCCCACAAATGTTGGCGAATATGACCCGCTTTACATGACCGACCCTTATAATTATGACCCGGTTCCCAGCACCACCGGTTATGTTCATAAGGTTTGGGTGAAAGAGGGCGCTCCGTTCTATTTCAGGCTCACGCTTTCCGAACCCGCTTATGACATCAATAAATTTGTTATCAGTGCAAATGGTATGCCCTTGTCGTACAGGGTCGGTACTTTTTTGGGCACCTCTTCTGTCAGCAATTCGGTAGACGTTGTTTATGGTTCGGGTAACGGCCCCGTATATGGTGAGCATCTTAGAAAAATAATCCGGGTCAGCTTGCCTTATCAGGAGGCTGCTTCTGATTCTGCTTTCAGCTCAGGTGTTTATGATGTTATTGCGTATTACAGAGGTATGAACTATACAAAAGAGGTCGAGGTGCTTTATGGCGACAGCATCGTATTTGCTGTCAGGCTTGACCCGACTTCTGATAAATCCAACTATACCGTAACCGTTGACGGCACAAAAGTGGAAAAAAGTGAAGAAGGTTTTTATTCCATGTCAAACATTACGGATACCAAGGCAAATGAAATTGTTGTTGCCGGCGTAATGCCCAACAGCACGTTCGATACCTTTAATCGCGTTATTGGTTTTATTAAGCAGATTGTCGAAACTTTCATGGATATATTTAACACGTTGTTTGGCGGCGGCATGTTCTCAGGTTTTGGAACATTGCCCGTGGCATAAATTTATGATTATAAAACGGCCGGCTTTTTGCCGGTCGTTTTTATATCTGAAAAGTGTAATGAAAAAACACCTGCAGCCTAAGGGTTGGAGGTGTTTTTTATGGCGCAGGATCTCTTTTGTCGCTCTGGTGCTCAAAACCAGCCTGCAATATTTATATCTTATTCAGCAGTCTCTTTACCCGTGACGGGCGCCTCTTTGAATTTCGAGCCGGGCACCTTGCAAATCGGGCAAAAATCCGGGGGTGTCTCCCCCTCGTGTTCATAACCGCATACCGGGCAGATCCACTTTTTCATAATAGTTACCTCCAAACTTTATTTGCGAAACGGTTCTTTTGAAAAGAAATGCTTGGTCAAACAAAAACAGTTCCGGGTTTAAAGTCCAAAGCGGACTCGCTTCTGTTTGTCGATCCGTCAGAACAGGAAGGAGTGCGCGCACTTTTGATTTCTGTAAATTTTTGTTTTTTCCAAGCTTTTTCGCAGAACCGATTGCTTGTTCAGCCGCCGCTGCGGCAGTGTCCGCAAACACCGTAAAAAATCAGAAATTGAGAGATAATCTGTATGCCGTGCTCTTTCTCTATGCTTTCCAGGTTTGCTTCTGCGGGTGCATAATCAATGTCTATCACCGCGCCGCAGGCCGTGCAGATGAAGTGCGTGTGCGGCTGGGTATTTGCGTCAAAACGCTCCTGACCGTTCACAGTGGCGATCGAGATAATTTCACCCTGTTGCCGAAACAGGGCGAGGTTGCGGTAAACCGTCGCGATACTTAAATCAGGAATCGCTTGCTTTGCCTGATGAAAAACCCACTCCGCTGACGGGTGGCTGGCTGTGGAGCGGAGTATATCAAGAATAGTATCCCGTTTATGGCTGCGTTTTTGCATGAATTTGCCCTTCCTCATTACGATAGTATGCTTTCAGTATAATGCATTTGTCCGGTTTTGTAAAGGTTTTGAGGGGGGGCGTATACTCTTCTGTGTTGATTCAATAAAAAAATTGCATTATATTTTGAAAAAATATAAAAATTGCCAGTGTTAAAATGCAAAACAAGCAAATTCAGGCTGCACGGGTTTTCTCATGCCGGTGCAGCCTGTTTGAATGAGGAATTTCAAGCAACTAGCTATCACAAAAGAAGGTGACCGCTTCTTTCAAAAACACTGCGGCGCCGGGGGCGATGGCTTCATAGTATTTTTTGAAGCGTTCGTCCGCCAGATACATATCGACAATGTTTATGTGCGCCTGCGCTGAATAGGCGGGCCAATAGAAGCAGAGCCATTGCTTGTGAAGCGCGGCGACTCTTTGCCCCGCTTCGGATGAAGGCGCTTCTTTTGCCTGCACTGCCGTTTTCAGTGCTTCATTGAGCTCTTGGGTGAGCGCCTCCATTTTTTGCATTTCTGCCTGTGTCGACCCTTGCACCCTCCGGTTTGCGGCATCCACTGTGGCGTTCCCGTACTTTTTGCGGATTTCTTTGCCATAGCTTGCCTCGTTTTCATCAATCAGTTTCTGTTTGAACCCTTCAAATTTCTCATTGTCGGTCATTGTGATTTCTCCTTTCAGGGTGCGCATGGTTTGCTGCGCCGTGGCGATCAAACGGTCAAGCTGACTTCGTTTGTCAAGAAGAACCTGTAGTTGTTCTCCCAGCACGGCCGCGAAACCTTCTTCGCCTGACTCCAAAAGCTCGCGAATTTGTGAGAGCGAAAAATCAAACTGCCTGTAAAACAGGATTTGCTGAAGGCGGTCAATTTCCTGCCCGCCATACAGCCGGTAGTCTGAGCCGGGCGCGCGCCGGGGTTTTAGGATGCCTATTTCGTCATAGTAGTGCAGCGTTCGTTTGCTGATCCCCGCAAGGCGCGAAAGCTCGTTGACGGTGTATTCCATGCTGTACCCCCTTTCAATTTGCGCGTGAGCGCGGTTTTTTTTGCCGGCAACATCATCATAAAGGATAACGTAGCGTGAATGTCAAGCATATTTTTATAAAAAATATTAAATTTATTCATCAGAAAAAATGAAGCGGGACAGTAAAAAAAATAAAAAACGGCCATGCGACATAATGTCGCAGGCCGCGCAAGCTGCGTTGTCTATTTTGAAAAATCAATCATTCCCTTGCTCTGGTGCAGATAAACCGCGCCGGAGAGCACCGTCAGCACCGCCATGATCCACAAAAGAACATTGGAGAGCAGCGGCAGGTCAAAGCCGGCGCCGAGCACACCGGTGTTTTTCAGCTCGCCTAGCAGCATGATCAAAATGGTGAAAACCATTTGAGATGCGGTTTTGAGCTTACCCCAGATGTTCGCGGGGATCACCACGCCCTGCGCGGAGGCGACCATGCGCACAGAGGTGATGGCAAATTCGCGCGTCAGCACGATCATAACGATCCAGATATTGCACAGGCCAAACTGCATGAATGCAAGCAGTGCGGCGGTGGTGAGCATTTTGTCCGCAATTGGGTCGGTCAGCTTGCCGAAAACGGTCACCTGATTATATTTTCGCGCCAGCTTGCCGTCTGCAAAATCCGTGATCGCGCCAATGGCAAAAATAATCAGGCCGAGCAAAAAGTTGTGAGGAATGCCCGTCGCAAGAAAAACAACAAGAAAAATCGGCGTGATGATCATGCGGATGATGGTCAGCTTGTTTGGTGTGTTCATGTGGTATCCCCTAACTTGAAGTTGTTTGAAAGAAAAATTGCCGCCTGTCAAATGACTTCGCCGATCAAATCGTATTCATTCACGTTGATGATTTCGGCGTCAACAATGTCGCCGTCGTGAAGCTCATAGCCGCAGGTGAAGTTGATGGTGGAGTCGATCTCCGGCGCGTCCATCCATGTGCGGCCGGTGTAGCTGTCGGTATAGGCGTCGTATCCCTCCACGATCACCGGAAGGGTTTGGCCGATTTTGCTTTCGAGTTTTCTGCTGAATATCTCGAATTGCTGCTCCATGATGATCTCGCCCCGGCGCGCCTTGGTTTCTTCGCCAATCTGGTCCGGCAGCTCTGCCGCGGGGGTGCCCTCTTCAGGCGAATAGGCAAAACAGCCAAGGCGGTCAAAATCCGCCTCCTTCACAAACTCGCAGAGGGTTTCAAACTCGTCCGCATTCTCCCCCGGAAAGCCGGTGATAAGCGTTGTGCGCAGCACACAGTCCGGCAGCTTTTCTCTGATTTTTGCAATCAGCGCCAAAAGCGACTCTTTGCCGCCCCGGCGGTTCATGGCGCGCAAAATGCGTTCGTCCGCATGCTGCACGGGCATATCAATGTAGTTGAGCACCTTCGGCTCGCTTGCCATGACCTCCAGCAGCTCGTCTGTCACGCGCTCCGGGTAGCAATACATCAGGCGGATCCAGCGCACGCCCTCGATTTTTGCAAGCTCCCTGAGCAGCGCAGGCAGGCGCAGCTCGCCGTAAAGGTCCTCGCCGTAACGGGTGGTGTCCTGCGCGATGAGAATCAGCTCCTTCACGCCCTGCCCAGCAAGCTGCCCCGCTTCGGCGACCACGCTTTCCATCTCACGCGAACGGAACGGCCCGCGGATAGACGGGATCACGCAATAGGAGCAGTTGTTGCTGCAGCCCTCGGCAATCTTCAAATATGCCCAGTGTGACGGCGTGGTGAGCACGCGCGCGCCCTCAATGGGCATGTCTGCCTTCGGCGGGTATTTCTGCAAAATGGCGCCCTGTGTGACGGTCTGGCAGAGCTGCACGATGTCGCCGTTTGCGCCGAGGCCGGCGATGATGTCGATTTCGGGGATTTCGCTTTGCAGCTCCTCTTTATAACGCTCCGCGAGGCAGCCCATGACGATGATTTTTTGGATTGTGCCCTCTTCTTTGAGCTGTGCCATTTCAAGAATATTTTCAATGGCTTCTTTTTTTGCGTCCTCAATAAAGGCGCAGGTGTTGATGATGATAATGTCAGATTCATAGAGGTCGTCAGAAATTTCAAAGCTGCCGCTTTCCTGCAGCTTGGCCAGCATCATCTCGCTGTCCACCTGATTTTTGGGGCATCCGAGAGAAATAAATCCGATTCGGTTCATGATAAACTCCGTTTCTTCGGCGATGAACACGCACAAAAGCCGCCATTGCATATGCGGGGCAATGGCCGCAGGGTGTTTGAGCGCCGTCTTCATTTTTTGCCGCCAGGTCGGGGGAACACGGGAGCAGGGCAGCAGAACACCCGATTGCAGTCAACACGCCCTAGTTCTGCCAGGTTTCGCATTCGCGAAATGCTGTTTTGATGTCATTCACGCTGTATCCGAGCCGCAGCAGCGCAGAAAAAACCTTTTTTTTGCCGGGCTCATCACCATTATATGCCGCAAAGCGAGTGTTTAATAATTCTATAATACGTATAACGGGGTCATTGTCAAGGTTTTCCAGTGTATTTTCTATGATTTCGCGATCAATTCCTTTTTGAGAGAGCTCCGCCCGAATCCGATCAAGAGAAAATCCCTTGCGTTCCAGCAGGGTTTGCGCAAGCCGCGCGGCATAATCCGCGTCGTCAAGCAGGCCAAGCTCCTGGGCGCGGGCGACGGCATATTCGCAGGCCTCGCGCCCGTGCTGTTTGAGCAGAAGCCTGTCAAGCAGCTCTTTTCTCGAATAGGAACGGTGCGAAAGCGCGGTGATCGCGGCCTGATAGGCGCGGCGCAGGCCGGCTTCGTGTATTAACGCGGCGAGGGCGTCCGGGGTGATTTCGTCGCCGTCCAAAAGCCCCTGCGCATACCAAAAGGCGCTGTCGAGGGCGGCCGCGGGCTCGCCGTCGGCAAACAGCTGGATTTTACCGCCTCGCAGCTGCCGGGTGGTGATGATCATTTCGTTCGCCTCCGTTTTTATGGTTGGATTGATCGCGGGCGGGGGTTATTCATCGTCAACGATAATATCGATGGCGGCTTTGGCGGTTTCTTTTTCGACCGCGGCGACTGAGATGCCCTTTGCGGCCCCCGCCTTTTTTGGGGCGGCAAGGAGCTTTTCACTGTTTTCACGCACTTTCGCGGCAATCTCCTGCGCCAGCTCGGGGTTTTCGGCGATATATAATTTTGCGTTGTCGCGGCCCTGCCCGAGGCGGGTCTCGCCATAGGCAAACCATGCGCCGCTCTTTTGCACAATGTCAAGCTTCACGGCGAGGTCGATCAGCTCGCCCTCTTTTGAAATTCCTTTGCCGTACATGATATCAAATTCAGCCTCTTTAAACGGCGGGGCAACTTTATTTTTCACGATTTTTGCCCGTGTGCGCGAACCGACAAATTCGGTTGAGCCCGCGCCCTTGAGCGATTCAAGCCGGCGCACGTCTATGCGCACAGAGGCATAAAATTTGAGCGCGCGGCCGCCGGTCGTGGTTTCGGACGAGCCGTAGACCACGCCGATTTTATCGCGCAGCTGGTTGATGAAAATGATGATGGTGTTGGTTCTTGACACGTTGCCCGCGAGCTTGCGCAGCGCCTGAGACATAAGCCGCGCGTGCAGGCCCACATGGTTTGAGCCCATCTCGCCCTCAATTTCGGCGCGGGGCACCAACGCCGCGACGGAGTCGACGACAATGACGTCAAGCGCGCCGGAATTCGTGAGCGCTTCGGCGATTTCAAGCGCCTGCTCGCCGTTGTCGGGCTGCGAGACCAGCAGCGCGTCAACATCCACGCCGAGGTTCGCGGCATACACAGGGTCGAGCGCGTGCTCCGCGTCGATAAACGCGGCCTCGCCCCCGGCTTTCTGTGCCTCGGCGACCACATGCAGCGCGAGGGTCGTTTTGCCCGAGGATTCCGGGCCGTAGATTTCAACGATTCTGCCCCTCGGCAGGCCGCCGATGCCGAGCGCCGTGTCGAGCGCAATGGAGCCGGTGGGAATGGAGGCCACATTGAGCGCCGAGCTTTGCCCGAGGCGCATAATAGCACCCTTGCCGTATTTTTTTTCAATATTGCTCAACGCGGTGCTGAGGGCTTTTTCTTTATCAAGCGCTTTTTCTGCCATTGCGTTTACCAGGCCTTTCTTTGTTTGTTCTGCCGCAAGCTTTTCTTGCAATATTGCTCCGCCAATGAAACCTTGCACAGCATTGACGGTATTTTTTCCGCACAGCTTCGTTGTCGTCCTTGCCTTGCGCCAAGCAAAGCTGCGTCCTCGGCCTTGCTCTGCGAAAAAAATCCTTGCCAATCAGAGCGCAAGCTTTCATTGGCGGAGCAATACAAATGTTCACCTGATTATTATAGAATAAAAAGGAAAAAAAATCAAGTATTTTATGTTAAAAATAAATTACAAATATATCATGCCTGCAATGCCTGCAAAAAAGTTGTTTTGCGGGCATATTGACAAAATCGTTGCCCTGTGTTAAGATGATTCCATAATCAACATGAAGTTGAGTGGTTGCAGCAGCGGCCGTTTGCATTGCATTGTTTTAAAAAATAAAAACAAAGAGCACAACATACTTTAGAAGGTATCATTTTTTCAGAAGAAAAAGGTATGCCTTTTTTTGTTTTTGTTTTTTGGCAATATATTTTTAAGGAGATGTTGGTATGGCATGTTTACTGGTTCCCGCGGCGGAGGCCGTCATTGTCACCGCGGTGGCGTATGCAATCAAATCCCGCGAGAAGAAAGCCATGGGCTTTCAGGGGGCGGCAGGCTCACAAAACACAGGCGGGCAGGCGAAAATTCTTTTCTCATCAAAGCTGATGTGGCTGGCGCGGCTATTATGGGGCGGCGCGTTTCTGCTTGTCTTTGAGCATGTTTGGCATGGCGAAATCGTGCCGTGGTTCCCCTTCCTGACCGCGGCGGGAAACCCGCAGGACGCGGCCGTGATGCTGCATGAGCTGGCGACTGTGGGCGTGACGATGGCTGTGCTTGTGACGCTGGTTTGGGTCGGCGTCGTTTTGGTGGTTGGTTCAATGGAGAAAAAAGAACGGCAATCGAAGGTTGCCGCATAACGGAGGAACTCCTATGACATTGCTTGTGACGGTTTTTGCGGCGGTTATCTGCACGGTTGTCTGGTATCAAAAGGCGCCGCATGACGACATGAAAATCGGCATCTTGTGCTTCATGTTCTGGGGCGCGTCTTTGATGTGGCTGGTTGACGCGATTTTTGAATATGCAGAGCTGAAAAGCGAATTTTTCACGCCCGCCCTCGAAGATATGCTCAACGACTTATATCTGGGGCTGTCGGTCATCGCCCTTGGCTTGGTCGTTTGGCTTGTTATTCTTTTGGTCAAAGATCCAAAGGGCGTTGTGAGAAAGGCTTTGTTGAAAAATAACAAGGCTTAATATTTTCCCGCGTCTGCCGAAGGCGCTTTATGCTGAAGGGCGTTCGGTGTGTGCGGGATTTTTATGCGCTTTTTTTTAAAAAAGCCTTGCTTTTTTGTTTCATATCTGTTAAGATGTCCTTTGCTATTCTCTGCTGTTTGTGTTTTTGCGCCTTTTTGATAAAAAGTGCAGACAAAGACGGCATATTGTTTAAGGAGGTGCAGCACCGATGGCAAAATGTGATTATTGCGGTAAGGGTGTTTCTTTCGGCATTCAGGTCTCACACTCGCACAGGCGTTCCAACAGGACATGGAAGCCCAATGTTCAAAAGGTTAAGGCGATTGTGGACGGGTCCCCGAAAAGAGTGCATGCTTGTACACGCTGCCTGCGTTCAGGGAAAGTAACTCGCGCTGTCTGATCGGCTACGCAACGCAAAAGCGGCGGGGCTTTGCACGCTTGTGCGGGGCTTGATTTGTGAAAAGCTGTCTTTGTGTGTGGCCCCTGCGGCAGTTTTCCTGTGAATGGATTGCAGGCTAATATAACGTTTTCAAGGCGAGGGCAGATGTCCTCGCTTTGTTTGGGTTATGGGGGTTGGCTTTGCGGCTGTTCGCGGGACGAAAAAAGAATTTCAGAAAAGCGGATGCTTTTTTGTATGGGGTATAGTATACTGTAAAGAACCTGAAAAATGGTTTGAGATTGATTGGATTGTCCGGCCGGGATGCGGCCGGCAGGGGGGAGGGGTCGTATGTTTTCACGCATCAAAGAAGACATCGCCTGCATCAAAAGCCGTGACCCGGCGGCGACATCGGCGCTGCAGATTTTGCTGCTTTATCCCGGGTTGAAGGCGGTCAGGGCGCACAGAAAAGCGCATTGGCTCTATTTGCATAAGCACTATTTTCTTGCGCGGTGGATCTCGCAGCGCGCCGTGCGCAAAACGGGCATTGAAATTCACCCGGGGGCAAAAATCGGCAAACGGTTTTTTATCGATCACGGCACGGGCGTTGTCGTCGGCGAAACGGCCGAGATCGGTGACGACGTGATTTTGTATCAGGGCGTGACGCTGGGCGGCACGGGCAAGGACACGGGCAAGCGCCACCCGACCATCGGCAACAACGTGCTCATCGGCGCGGGGGCGAAGGTGCTCGGGCCGTTCAAAGTGGGCGATAACTCGAACATCGCCGCGGGCGCGGTCGTGCTGCATGAGATCCCGCCGGACTCAACCGCCGTGGGCGTGCCCGCGCGGGTCGTGAAGCGCGGCGGCGTGCGGCTGGTGGACTGCCTTGACCAGGTGCATGTGCCCGACCCGGTGACCTGCGAGCTGCGCCGCATGAATGCGGAGATTGAGGATTTGAAGCAGGCGCTGCAAAAATTGGCGGATGCTCCAAAAGAATAACAGGTGAAAAGGAGAGAGGCGCGTGAAAGTATATAACACCCTTACGAGGGCAAAAGAGGAATTGGTGCCAATCAAAGAAGGCGAAGTGGGCATTTATGTCTGCGGCCCCACGGTTTATAACTTTATCCACATCGGCAACGCCCGCCCGCTATGTGTGTTTGACGTGCTGCGCCGCTACCTTGAATATCGCGGCTATAAAGTGACGTTTGTCCAGAACTTTACCGACGTGGACGATAAAATCATCAACAAGGCGAACGAAGAGGGCGTTGACGCGAAAACGATCTCTGAACAATATATTGCGGAGTACCGCACAGACGCATCCGGCCTGAACGTGCGCGAGGCTACCGTTCACCCGAAGGTGACGGAGAATATGGACGCGATCATCAAAATCATTGAGGATTTGATCGCGAAGGGCTTTGCCTATGCGTCAGAGGGCGATGTGTATTTCAGCACGAAGAAGTTTGACGAATACGGCAAGCTTTCGCACCAGCCCCTTGAGGACCTGGTTTCGGGCGCGCGCATCGCGGTGGACGAAATCAAGCGGGACCCTGCGGATTTTGCCCTGTGGAAAAAGGCGAAGCCCGGCGAGCCGTTCTGGCCCTCGCCGTGGGGCGAGGGGCGCCCCGGCTGGCATATCGAGTGTTCGGCCATGTCGCGCCGCTTTCTTGGCGAAACGATTGACATCCACGGCGGCGGGCAGGATCTTATCTTTCCCCACCATGAAAACGAAATCGCCCAGAGCGAGTGCTCAAGCGGCCTGCCGTTCGCGCGCTACTGGATGCACAACGGCTATATCAACAACGACGGCGTGAAGATGTCGAAGTCGCTCGGCAACTTCTTTTTGGTGCGCGATGTGGCGAAGGTTTACGGCTATGAGCCGCTGCGCTACTTTTTGATTTCATCCCACTACCGCAGCCCGATCAACTATAATGTTGAGGTGCTGGACGCTTGCAAATCCTCCCTCACCCGCCTTTATACCTGCCGCGAATCGCTGGATTTCGCGCTGAAAAACGCGGCGGGGGCTGATGATGATTTCACGGCGGCAAAAGAGATGGTAAACGCTCGCAGGGAACAGTTCTGTGCAGCGATGGACGACGACCTCAACACCGCGGACGCGCTTGCCGCCCTGTTTGAGCTTGTGCGCGACATTAACAAAGAGATTCTCACGGGCGAGCATGCGGTGGCGGAAATTCGGTTTGTGATGGAGTCGTTTGACGAGCTGTGCGGGGTGCTCGGCATCCTTTATGAAAAAAAAGGTGCGGATGATTCGCTTGCCGAAACAGTGGAGTCATTGATTGCCGCCCGCGCAGAGGCCCGCAAGGCGAAGAACTGGGCCGAGGCGGACAGGATCCGCGACGAGCTCAAAGCCATGGGCGTTGTGCTGGAAGACACGCCCCAGGGCGTGAAATGGCGCGTCGAAAAAGCATAAAACGAAAAACGGTATTCAAAATCCGCACAGGGCATGTGCGGATTTTTTCGTAAGGGTTTTAAAATAGAATCTTAGTGCTGCGGCGGGCAGTTTGTATGGATCAGTGAAAACAATTTTTAACTTCGATTTAACAAAACTTCTCTTTTTCATTTTACCGTGGACTAGTACGATAAAGGCGTAGATCAGAAAATGATCTCATGGTGCCGCGAAAAACGGACGATTGTAAAGGCTTTATGACAAAAGAATAAAAATAGACGTTTTCTTTTACATAATCTTTTATAAAAGCAAGAAAATAAGAACGAGCGCCATGAATTTTAGGAGGATAAAAATGAAAAAAACAATTGCAACGGTCATTGCGGCAATTCTTGTGTTTTCGCTGTTTGCGGGCTGCAACAGCAAAACCCCTTCAAACGAAACAAGCGTTTCCGGCACGACTTCCGGCGGCAAGACTCTTTCCGGCTCCGTTTCAACAGACGGCTCCACTTCGATGGAAAAGGTCATCGGCGCGCTGGGCGAGGCGTTTACGGCTGAAAACAGCGGCGTGAACTTCACTTATAACCCCACGGGCTCGGGCAGCGGCATCACCGCCGTGTCGGAAGGGCGCTGCGACATCGGCCTGTCAAGCCGGGCGCTGAAAGACGAAGAAAAGGCGACCGGCCTCAAAGAAACGGTGCTTGCCTATGACGGCATCTGCGTGATCGTGAACACGGGCAACACCGTGGCAAATCTGACGCTCGACCAGATTGCCAAAATTTATACGGGCGAAATCAAAAACTGGAGCGAGCTTGGCGGCACCGACGGTGAAATCGTGCTTATCGGCCGCGAAGCGGGCAGCGGCACCCGTGACGGCTTTGAAGCCATCACCAAAACCGAGGATCTCTGCCAATACAGGCAGGAGCTGACCTCCACGGGCGACGTGATCACAACCGTGTCCCAGAACCCCGGCGCAATCGGTTATGCCTCACTCGCTTCCGTAAAAAACACGGTCAAGGCCCTTTCCGTGGGCGGCGTTGCAGCGAGCGAAGCAACAGTCAAGGACGGCACCTATGCCATCCAGCGCCCCTTTGTGCTGGTGACAAAAGAGGGCAAAACCCTCTCGGAGGCGGCTCAGGCGTTCTTTGACTATATCACCTCCGCCGAGGCTTCTGAAATCATTACTGCCGCGGGCGCGGTGTCCGTGAAATAAACAAAACGCAGCGCCGTTGCGGCGAGGGGATTTACAAAGACTTTCTCCGCAGCGGCCTGTTTCTTTTCCTGTCGCGGAACCTTACAATAAACATCAAGCAAAGGATATGCGTATGCAAACTAAAAACCATAAGAAAAAACCGCTTGAAACGCTTGTGCACGGTATTTTCCTGGTGCTGGGGCTTGTCACGGTGGGCTGTGTTCTGTTGATCACGGTCTATCTTGTTATTTCGGGCATCCCCGCCATCCGTGAAATCGGTCTTGTAAAATTCCTGTTCGGAAAAGAGTGGAGATCCACCGCTTCAGAGCCCTCGTTCGGCATCCTGCCGTTTATTCTTACCTCTGTTTACGGCACGGCGGGCGCGATGCTGCTCGGTGTTCCCGTGGGGTTTTTCACGGCGGTTTATCTTGCCAAGGCCGCGCCGCCAAAAGTGAAAACAGTGGTGGAGTCGGCCGTGGGGCTGCTCGCGGGCATTCCGTCCGTTGTGTACGGCCTTGTGGGCATGCTGGTGCTGGTGCCGGGCATCCGCAAGATATTCAATGTGCCTGACGGCGCAAGCCTGCTGGCCGCAATCATCGTGCTGGCGGTGATGATTCTCCCCTCTATTATCAAGGTTTCCGTCACGGCCCTTGAAGCCGTGCCGAAGGAGTATGAGGACGCGTCCCTCGCGTTGGGCGCGACGCCCGTCGAAACCTATTTTCGCGTGTCCGTTCCCGCGGCCAAAAGCGGTATCGCCGCGGCCGTGGTGCTTGGCGTGGGCAGGGCAATCGGTGAAGCGATGGCGGTGATGATGGTTGCGGGCAATGTGGCGAACATGCCCTCGCTGTTTCAAAGCGTACGGTTTTTAACGACCGCGGTGGCCAGCGAAATGGCCTATTCCTCCGGTTTGCAGCGGCAGGCTCTGTTTTCGATCGCGCTGGTGCTGTTCCTCTTCATTATGCTGATCAACGCGGCGCTGAACCTCTTGCTGAAAAGGGGGAATGCGAAATGATGAAGCCTTTTTCAAAAAAGCGCAAACTTCATAATCTGCTCATGAAACTGCTCATGTGGTGCTCCGCGGGCGTCACGGGCGCGCTCACATTGTTTTTGATCGCCTATGTGCTGCTGCGCGGCATCCCGAACATCTCATGGGAGCTTTTGAGCACGAAGCCGAGCTATCTTGCAAACACCATCGGCATTTTGCCCGACATACTCAACACCGTTTACATTGTGATCGCAACCCTTGTGTTTGTGCTGCCGCTGGGCGTGGGCGCCGCGATTTATCTGACGGAATACGCCCGCAACAAACGCCTTGTGGCGGTCATTGAATATACGTCCGAAACCCTTTCGGGCATCCCCTCCATCATCTACGGTCTTGTGGGCATGCTGTTTTTCTGCCAGTTCCTCGGGCTGAAAACTTCCCTGTTCGCCGGCGCGCTGACACTTGTAATCATGAACCTGCCGACGATCATGCGCACGACACAGGAGAGCCTGAAGGCCGTGCCGCAGAGCTACCGCGAGGGCGCTTTTGCCCTCGGCGCCGGAAAATGGCGCGTTATCCGCACCGTGGTGCTGCCCGGCAGCATCGACGGCATCATCACAGGCTGCATTCTCTCTGTGGGCAGGATCCTCGGCGAATCGGCGGCGCTTTTGTTCACCGCGGGCTTCGCGCACGCGCTTAACGGCTTTTTCAAGGGCCTCGGCAGCTCGGGGGCGACGCTGACCGTCGCGCTGTATGTCTATGCCAAAGAGCAGGGGGAGTTTGAAGTCGCGTTTGCCATTGCGGCAATTTTGATGATTTTGACCCTGCTGATCAATCTCATGGCGGCGTTTACCGGCAAAAGGCTGAAACAAAGGAGAGACAAATGAAGCTACTCGAAACCAAAGACCTCTGCCTGTGGTACGGCGGCACGCAGGCGCTGAAAAATGTGAATATGCAAATAGAAGAAAAAACCATCACGGCGTTCATCGGCCCCTCGGGCTGCGGCAAGTCCACCTTTCTCAAAACCCTCAACCGCATGAACGACCTGATCGCGGGCGTGCGCATCACAGGCTCCGTGAGCTACCGCGGCAGCGACATTTATGCCCCGGGCGTGGACGTGACGGACCTGCGGCGCGAGATCGGCATGGTGTTTCAAAAGCCCAATCCCTTTCCCATGAGCGTATTTGACAACGTGGCCTACGGCCCGCGCACCCACGGCGTGCGGAGCGAAGCGAAATTGAACGACATCGTGGAGCGTTCGCTGCGTGACGCGGCGATTTGGGACGAGGTGAAGGACCGCCTGAAAAAATCCGCCCTCGGCCTTTCGGGCGGGCAGCAGCAGCGGCTGTGCATCGCCCGCGCGCTGGCCGTCGAGCCGGACGTGCTGTTAATGGACGAGCCCACAAGCGCCCTCGACCCGATTTCCACAGCGAAAATAGAAGAGCTTGCGCTGGAACTGAAAACCAGATATACTATAGTTATTGTAACGCATAATATTCAACAGGCGGTGCGGATTTCAGACAACACGGCCTTTTTCCTGCTTGGCGAGCTGATTGAGCACGGCAAAACGCAGCGCATATTCTCACATCCTGGGGATCAGCGCACAGAGGATTATATTACCGGGAGGTTCGGATGATCAGGTCACGTTTTGAAGAGCAGCTTTCCCAGCTGAGCCGGGAGCTGATTGAAATGGGCGCGTTCTGTGAAGAGGCGATTGCCATTGTGGCGAAGGCCCTGCTCACGGGCGACGCCTCGATTGCCGAAAAGGTCTCTTCGCTTGAGGAGGCCATTGACCAGAAGGAGCGCACGATCGAGTCGCTCTGCCTGAAGCTTCTGCTGCAGCAGCAGCCCGTGGCGCGCGACCTGCGCCAGATTTCGGCCGCGCTGAAAATGATTACGGACCTGGAGCGCATCGGCGACCAGGCGGCGGATATCGCCGAAATCATTGAATATCTTTCGGGCCGCATGGCGGGCGAGGGCGGCTATATCGCCGACATGGCGCGCGCCACGATCAAAATGGTCACCGAGAGCGTGGACGCCTATGTCAAGCGCGACCTCGCGCTCGCGAACGACGTGATCGCCCATGACGACGTGGTGGATGAGCTGTTTGACAAAATGAAGCTCTCGCTCATTGAGCGCATTGCCAGCAAGCCGCAGGACGGGGAATATTTTATGGACCTTCTGATGATCGCCAAATACTTCGAGCGCATCGGCGACCACGCCGTAAACGTCGCGGAGTGGGTGGTGTTTTCGGTCACCGGCCTTCACAAAGGAGAATCCGTTTGAATATTAAAATTTTTGAAAAACGAAACCGTTTATTTCGTTTGAATGCGAAAGGATGGTTGATGCAATGATCTTTTGCGTGGAAGACGACACGAGCGTGCGGGAGATGGAGCTTTATACCCTGCAATCCGTCGGCTTTTCGGCCGAGGGGTTTTGCGACGGAGCGTCCTTTTTTGAGGCGCTCAAATCCAAAACGCCCAGCCTTGTGATTCTTGACGTGATGCTGCCCGGCGAGGACGGCCTCACGGTTCTCAAAAAGCTGAAAGCAAGCCCCGCCACAAGCGCCCTGCCCGTGATCATGGCCACGGCGAAGGGCACGGAGTTTGATAAAATCGTGAGCCTTGACCTCGGCGCGGACGATTATCTCGTCAAGCCCTTCGGCATGATGGAGATGGTCGCGCGGGTCAAGGCGGTGCTGCGGCGCGCCGCCCCAAAGCAGGACGCAAACATTCTCAAAATCGGGGCGCTGGCGATGCATCTTGAAGAACATACGGTTTGGGTGGATGGCAAACGGGTGGTGCTCACGCTCAAGGAATATGAAATGCTGCGGCTGTTTTTGACGCATTTGGGCCTGGTGTTCACCCGTGACCAGCTGCTGTCGGACATCTGGGGCATGGACTACGACGGCGAAACACGCACGGTGGACGTGCACATCCGCACCCTGCGCCAGAAGCTCGGCGTGTGTGGCGACTTGATTGAAACGGTGCGGGGCGTGGGGTATCGGATGGAGGAGAAGGGCATATGACCAAACGGATTTTCCGCCACATCCTGCTTGCTTCGATTCTGATGCTGCTTGCCAGTTTGGGTATTCTGATGCTCGCGCTGTACGGCACCTTGGCGGATGCGCGCGCGCTGCTGCCCAAAGTAAGCCTCCAGATGATCTGGCCCGTGGCCGCGATGCTGCTTTGCGCCGTTCTGCTCTCTTTTCTTCTGGCGCGGCATCTCTCGCGGCGCATTATGGAGCCGCTGAACCGGCTTGACCTTGACAAGCCGCTCGAAAACGACGCCTATGAGGAGCTTTCGCCCCTGCTCACGCACATTGAGCACCAGCACCGGCAGATCGACACGCAGCTTGCCGAGCTGCGCAGAAAACAGGGCGAGTTCGCCGCCGTGACGGGGAGCATGGGCGAGGGCCTTGTGCTGCTCAATGACCGCGGCGTGATCCTCAGCATCAATTCGGCGGCCGCGAAGCTGCTGGGCACGACGGAAAGCTGCGTGGGCAGCGATATTTTGACGGTGGTGCGCAGCCTTGCCATGCAAAAGCTCATTGCGAAGGCGCAGAACGGCGGGCGCAGCGAAAAGGTGATGGAGCTGCCCGCGGGCACCTATCAGATCACGGCGGGGCCGGTGATTTCAGACGGGGCGGTCGCGGGCGTGTGCATCCTGACCTTTGACATCACCGAGCGGGCGCTTGCCGAGCAGCTGCGGCGCGAATTTTCGGCGAATGTGTCCCACGAGCTGAAAACGCCGCTGCATTCGATCATGGGGCTTGCGGAGCTGATGGACAACGGCCTTGTTAAGCAGGAGGATGTCCCCCGCTTTATTTCAAAGATTTATTCCGAAGCGTCGCGTCTTGTGACGCTGCTGGACGATATTATCCGCCTGTCGCGCATGGACGAGGGCGGCGACCTGCCGCGCGAGCAGGTTGACCTGTTCACCCTTGTGAACGAAACGGCTGAATCCCTCGCGCAAAAAGCCGCGTCAAAGAAGGTCACGCTCGCGGTGCAGGGGACCTCGGCAGTGGTCAACGGCGTGCGGCGGCTGCTTTGGGAGATTGTGTATAACCTTTGCGACAACGCCATTAAATATAATGTGGACGGCGGGCGCGTGGATGTTCTCGTTGAAAAGCAGGGCGGCGAAACCCTGCTGCGGGTGCGCGACACGGGCATCGGCATCCCGCCCGAGGCGCACAGCCGTGTGTTTGAGCGGTTCTATTGCGTGGACAAAAGCCACTCGAAGCAGACGGGCGGCACGGGGCTGGGGCTTTCGATCGTCAAGCACGCCGCGCAGTACCACGGGGCGAAGATCACGCTTGAGAGCGAAGTCGGCAAGGGCACAAGCATTGCGGTGCGCTTTCCGGGCTGACAAAAAAACAGAAGAACGGGGATGATTTTTCATCCTCGTTCTTTTCATTTTTATAACAGGCGCAAGGCCTGTTATTTTTATAGGTTAGTATAGTCGATTAACTTGAAAAGCGCTCCAAAGATTGCGAGGATATTTTTTGGTTTGCACGGCGCTCACCGTAGGCAGGCTTTCTCCTGTCAAGGTGAGCAACTCAGCAAACCGGAAAATAGACCGCAAGCTTGGGGCGATTTTCGGGTTAATTGACTACATTTATATGATTTTTCCTGTATCTCTCATAATAAAGCTCGCTTCATAGTCGCAGTTTAATATTTCAGCAATTTGTCGCAGTTCCTTATCTGAAAAATTATCATTTTTTAATTTATTGCTCAGGTTGTTACCGCTGTAACCGAGTTTTTCAGCCAAGTCTTTTATTTTCATATTTCTTTCTAAAAGCAGGGTGCGAATTTTGATTGCCATTCCCATGTTGCAAACCGCCCTAAATGTTGTTTTTTTTCTTGTATTATACATAATTCGGTGTGATTAATCAAACAACAGAAAGAAATCACACAATTAAATAAGATTAAGCATTGACAAATCAATTAATGTATAATCACACTTGTTGGTTTGATGTTGAACATATTCATGAGATTTAAAAATGTAAATTTTTTATGAACGGCTAAAGATTTTTTATCCGCGTTCTCTTTTTGTAATACAGATTATAATAAACAAATAGCTTCAATCCACAGAATTGAGTGGAACGGTGTCTCCCAATAAAAACTCGTAGCTTGTCTGAAAAACATGTCTTAAAACAACAAAATCGCTGGCTTTGATATTTCTTCTGCCAAGCTCAATTTGAGAGTAGGTCGAACGTGACATCTTGCTTCCCAATAATTGAGCGCGTGTGCAGACCTGAGATTGAGATAAATTTTGTGACAATCTAAGCTGGCGAAAAATCTCGCCTATATTAATATCCTGCAAAATCATCAAGGGTATAACCTCCTTTTGAATCAGCAACTAAATAGTTGCATCTTCTATTGACTATACCCTATTTAAATGATATAATTGCAACTGCATAGTTGCAATTATAAAAAATCTTTCGTTGTGGTGAAAACTTTTCACTTTTTTAGAAGACAGCGCAGAAAGCTATCCTATTTTATCTCTTTTCCCGTGTCGTTTAAAACAAAGCCGCCGACAAAGGTCGCGTCACAGGCCTTTGCGATCTCTCGCAGCTCTTTTTCAGAAAAGTTGTCGCGGCTCAATTTCCCACTTATATTTTGAACAGTTGTTTCCAATTCGTTTGCCAAATCGGTCATTTTCATATCACGCTCTATCAGCAAAGTCCTTACCAGTTTGGCCATGCCCATACCAAAATCACTTCCTTTAGGGTTCTAATTATACACTATAGAATAGATAAATTAAAGATAAACACGATTTTTAAACTATTTAGTTTAAGTTTTATATTGACAAAGTTAATCGAATAAGTTAGAATTAATTTGAATAGTTTAAATGTTAATTGTAGAGATAACATATTAAGATGTAAATTTTCTGTGAACGACAAGACGTTCTTTTAGGTTTCCTGTTTTAACTCTTATCTGTCACAATAAAAACAAGTTTTATGGAGGTTATTATGAAAAAAGTTTACTCGTATCTCAGTTTAAGAATCGAGCCTGAGCTGCTGCAAAAATTCAAATATGTGGCATGTTATGACGGCCGCTCCATGAACGCGGCCCTGGTGCGGCTTGTGCGCGGATATGTCGCCAGGTTTGAAAAGGAACACGGCGCGATTGCAGAGAAAAAATAGTGCTTTTATGAAAATGGTTACAAAAATAAAACAATCTCAAAAAGGGATTGACAAACGCGGTCTATTGGAATAGACTAACAGTAGGTCGATTGCAATAGACCCATAAGGAGGAATCCCGCATGGATGAGTTGAAATTATATGACGGCGAGTTTAAATTCGCGACGATTGTCTGGGAAAACGAGCCCCTGGCCTCGGGCGAGTTGGTCAATCTGAGCGCGGAGAAGCTCGGCTGGAAAAAGTCCACGGTCTATACCGTGCTGAAAAAGCTTTGCGAGCGCAACATATTGAAAAATCAGGACTCCGTCGTGACTGCCATCGTCAAAAAAGACGACGTTCAGAAATATGAGAGCGAGGCGATTCTTGAAAAGGTGTTCGACGGCTCACTGCCGAAATTTATCGCATCCTTTTTGGATGAAAAACGTCTTTCAGAAAAAGAAGTGCGCGAAATTCAGGAGATCCTGAACAAAAGCCGCAAAGGGTGAGCGGAAACGGAGGGTCACGAATATGGAAACAATCTTTGAAACGGTTCTCACGATGAGCCTGAAAGCCTCCGCCGTGCTGCTGATCGTGCTTGCGGCAAGGCTTCTGCTAAAAAACGCGCCGCGGAAATATTCCTATGTGCTGTGGGCGGTGGTGCTCTTTCGGCTCGTGTGCCCGTTCTCGCCCGAGCTGAGCTTCGGCGCGCTTGATTTTTCGGGCGTGGACCAAAGCATAGAAACCGCGCGGGAGGCAATCAACACCGGCGCGGATGAGGGCTTGAGGTTCGACGCTTTTGCCGGCACGCCCGGCTTGGGCAAAAATACTTCTCCCGGCACGTCCTCGCCCTCACTCAGCGGCGGCACCGCCGCAAATGCTTCGGGCGCGGCGGGCGGTCTTTCCGCCACCTTGGTTCTGAGCATGGTTTGGCTCGCGGGCGTTGCGGCCATGCTGGGCATGGGCGCGGTGTCTTACCGCAGGCTCAAAAAAAAGCTCACGACCGCAACGCTTGTTTCGGGCAACGTGTTTGAAAGCGGGCGCATCGGCACCGCGTTCGTCACAGGGTTGTTCCGGCCGAAAATTTATCTGCCGCTGGGGCTTGACGGGCCCGAACGGGAGTATGTGCTTGCGCATGAACGCATGCACGTCCGCCACGGCGACAATATTGCGAAGTTTGCGGCATACCTTGCTCTGGCCGTGCACTGGTTCAACCCGCTTGTTTGGGCGGCGTTCACGCTCATGGCCAAAGACATGGAAATGAAATGCGACGAGGCCGTGGTCGAAAAACTCGGCAGCGGCATTGTGCGCGACTATGGGCAGTCTATTCTTGCGCTGGCGGTCAACAGAAGGTTTCCTGTGCCCAATCCGCTCGCGTTTGGCGAAAGTAATACGAAGCAGAGGGTGAAAAATATCATGAACTATAAAAAACCGGCGTTCTGGGTCATTGCGGGCGCGTTGGCGGTCTGCCTGGCGGTGGGTGTGTTCGGAATTATCGAACGCAAGCCCGTCCAAGACAACACCCCGCCTCCCGCCGTGGGCAATGAAGAGGATAACACCGCGCAGAACGGCACCTCAGAGCAGCCCGCGGGTGAGACGACCACAGAGCAAACCGCAAAGCAAAACCAAACGGCAAATCAGGCGACCACAAAAGCCGCCGAAAAAACAACAGGCAAGGCGATCAGCCTGCCCGCCAACTTCACGGGCGGCGATATTGTGAGCGCGATCTCAAACGGCTCCGCAACCGTTTCAGAAAAGACGCTCAAACAGATGCTGATGTTCTTCCCCCTCAGCAGGGGAGGCAGCGCGATCAACTGGAACAGCCTGACCCTTGACAATGTTCTGGAGTGCTTCTTTAACATGACCTATGTGTATTCTGAGACCGCCAGCCCCTATGACGAGGCTTCCGGCTATGCGGGCAACCTTGCGCTGAGCAGGCAAATCGCGGGCGACGTGCGGCAGTATGAAAATCAGGGCAACAGCTTCACCGCCGCTTATACCCTCGACGAGTTCAACGCGAACATCAAAAAAATCTATGGCAAAAACGCGGGCACGCTGACAAAAGAAAAGCTGCTCGCCCTCGAAACGCAAAACAGCCACGGCGATTTTGTGAAATATGTTAAAAGCGTCGACGGCATTGCGATCTTCTTCGGCGGGAGGGGGCTGGAGCTTTCAAGCTATTACCCCTATCAGATTCAAAAGGCGCAGAACGGCTATGTGGTCGACGCCCTGAACAACTATAACCTGAACGAAATGCCGGATACTATCAACGATTTTAAAAACACATCGACCGATATGCTGCTTTCTATGAGAAAAAACAGGCTTGCGGACATCATCAACAGTGAATTGACCGCGGCAAAATACAAAAGCGCGGTGAAGTCCGCGACAACGCTCGACGGCTTGGTGAGTGCGCTCGCAGCAGGCGAATATCTCAGCCATGTGCGCTTCACCTTCGGCCAGAACGCGGACGGCAGCCTTTATATCATCAGCAAAACGGTCTTATAATTCTTCTTTCAGTTCCGGCGGACGGCTGCCCCTCCCAATTCGTTTGGCAGGGCAGCCGGGCCTGCCCCGCCACCTGTGAGAGATAAATTTTTTTAAAGGGATGAACATAAAAATGAAAAACCAACTGAAAAAAATCTTCTCTGCCGCGCTTTGCGTCTGTCTTTCGCTTTCTCTGTTTTCGTTTGGCGGCTTTGCGGATTGCGGGCCTGCCGACCCCTCTTTCATCACCCAGTCAACAACCCCTCTGACGGGTGATGCGGTCGAATTCGCCGTCAGCGCGGTCGCCGAATTCATGCCGCGCCCGAACATGGGCTATTCCGGTGTGGTTGTGTGGCTCTTTCAGTCCTATGAAGAGCTGCACGCGTTCACAAAGGAATATGACAGCGCGCTGTCTGACGTTACGCTGCAATATCCCGCCGCGTTTTTCGGCGGCAACGCGTTGATGGTCGTCACCGTTTCGCTTGAAACGCTGCCCTATGCCGTTGAGGTCGACTCGGTCGTGAAATCCGGCGTGGGCGTGGGCGTCAACATGACCGTGCGCCAACCGCAGACACAAGCCGCGATGGGCACCTGTGTCACGACTGTTTTAGAGCTGAAAAAAGCCGA
The DNA here is from genome assembly GCA_031270605.1 of Oscillospiraceae bacterium. Taxonomy (GTDB): domain Bacteria; phylum Bacillota; class Clostridia; order Oscillospirales; family Acutalibacteraceae; genus JAISXG01. The sequence goes on from JAISXG010000089.1 coordinate 30,058, forward strand.
TGTGGCGCAAGTGAACAACGTTTCTTATTATCTTGAAAGAAAAACCGAATGGAGCGGGAATGACGATCAAGCGCCCCTGCGCGCAGGTTCGGCTTATTCCGCTTCCGCTTTTGCGCAGGCTCCGATGGCCTATGTGACGGGTGTGGCGCTGAAAACAACGAAAGAAGCGTATCTCAGCAACTTCACTTATGACGATATGACCGTTTATGGCAGCGACCAAAAGGAAATCACAGACGGCTCCGCACACATCGGCACGGGCTTTGGCCTCGTCGCCAAAAAAGAGGGTATTGCCGTCGCGGTGCTGCGGGCGGTTGTGCGGGGCGATGTGGACGGCGACGCGAAAATCACCGCCGCCGACGCGCGGCTGGCGTTGCGCGCCTCCGCAAAGCTCATCCGGCTTGATGAAGAAAATCAGCAGGCCGCAAAGGTGCTCGGGAAAGACGGGTTGACCGCGGGTGACGCGCGGCTGATCCTGCGCGTTTCGGCAGGCATTGACCGTTTTCCGTCCGACAAGGCCTGACAACACTTTTAACAAGATCAGCATATGAAAAGGGAGTCCGAAAGGCGCCATGAAGAACGCGGGTTAGTATTGATCCGCGTTCTTTTTTGTCGCGCGCAGAAGGCTATCCATTGATATGCCATACAATATGGCAATCTGCTGCAATGTAAATATGTTCGGAATATGCCTGCCTGTTTCATAATAGGCGTAGGTTGAGCGGTTCAACCCTAAAATTATTGAAACCTGTTCTTGGGTGAGCTTGCGGCTTTTTCTCAAGGTTTTCAGTTTATACGCTAATATTATGTTTTTTCTTTGCTGCATCTGTAGCTAATCCTTTCGTATGCTAAATTTAATATAAGTATACTATCATTAATTTATGTATAATGCAACACTTTTTCATAGTATAGTAACATATATAGAAGTAGGTGGTTACTATAGACGTTTTAAAAAGGGTGGAGCAATTGCTGGCAATGAAGGGCTGGACAAACTATGAGCTCTCAAAGAAAACCGATATTCCCCAATCTGCCATGTCCTCATGGAAAAATAAAGGCTTTGTACCGACCGTGGTTACAATTGAGAAAATTTGCGCCGCGCTGGAAATTACGCTTGCGCAGTTTTTCACAACCGATGCCGAAGTTCCCGGCCTGACGCCTGAGGAAGCGGAGTTTTTGGATAAGTGGCGCAATCTGAGCTACGAAGAAAAACAGATTCTGCGCAAGCTTTTAGAAAAATAAAGTTATATAAAAAAATGAAACAAGGGCAGCGTTCACTGCCCTTGTTTTGTTATTATATTTTGATTAAAGCTTGTGCTCTTGAACCGCGCCGTCCAAAAACAGTGTGACGGTGGAGCCGCCTTTCAGCTCTTGGGGCATGTTCGGCTCCACCGAGATCAGCCCCTTTTCCTGTTTGATGCCCAGCATGTCCTCATAAACCGTGCGGTAAAACCAGCCCGCCGCGCCCGTATAAAGGCTCCAGCCGCCGCGGCCCTCCATGCCCTTTGCCGAATACACGTCGCCCGCGAGGGCATACGGCTCGGTCTTATATTTTTTTGAAAGCACCGGGTCACGGTATTTTTTCGCCGGGTTGAGGATTTTCAGCACCCGCCAGCCCTCCTCCGTCATGCCCTCCTGAAACAGGGCCTTGGCGAACCACGTCGCGGCGTGGGTGTACTGCCCGCCGTTTTCGCGGATGCCCTCGGGATAGGCGTTGACATAGCCCGTGGTTTTGCCCTCTTCGGTAAACGGGGGGGTGAACAGCTTGATAATGCCGTTTTCCTCGTCCACAAGGCGGTCGAACGCGCTCTGCATCGCCGTGCGGCGGCGTTCGCGGTCGCCCATGCCCGCAAGCACGGCAAACGACTGCGGCAGCAGGTCGATCTCGCACTCCGGCGCGCCCGCGTAGCCCATGGGGGAGCCGTCGTCATAAAACGCGCGCAAATACCAGTTGCCGTTCCACGCCTTTTCGTCCACGTTGCGCAGCAGCTCTTCGGCGCGGCGGCGGTAGTCTTCGGCTGTGGCCGTGTCCTCAATCATTTCTGAGACGTCCGCAAATTTTTTGAGCGTCAGCGCGAGGAATTGCCCGAGCCAGACGCTCTCGCCCCTGCCGTTTTCACCGACTTTGTTGAACGAGTCGTTCCAGTCGCCGCCGCCGATGAGGGGCAGGCCGTTTTTGCCAAGGCGGCTCGTGCGTTCAACGGCCTTCTGGCAGTGCTCATAAACCGTTGCTTTTTCAGGCGACGGGTCGGGCTTGAAAAAGCGGTCGTGCTCCTCCTCCAGCAGCTCCATGGCCGAAAGATAGGGGGTTTTTACCTGCAAAAACGCCGTATCGCCCGTTTTGAGCACATATTCGGCGGTCACATAGGCGAGCCAGAGCAAATCGTCGCTGTAGCGCGTGCGCACGCCCTTGACATGAAAGCGGGGTTGCGGCACCACATGCCACCAGTGCAAAACGTCCCCCTCGCGGAACTGCACGGCGCAGCAGCGCAGGATTTGGGTGCGCACAATCTCGGGGTGCGTTAGCACAAGGGCCGACGCGTCCTGCAGCTGGTCGCGGAAGCCGTAGGCCCCGCCGCACTGGAAAAAGCCCGTGCGAGCCTCAATGCGGGTGCTGATGATCTGGTGCACCAGAAAGGAGTTAAAAATGCCGTCAAGGTCCGGGTCGGGGGATGAGAGGAGAATGCGGCTGCGCTCCCTGCGCGGCGGGGACTTTATGTCCCTGACCGCTTTCGCCGCCGCGGCGCTCTTGCCGAACGAGAGGATATAGCGGATGTCGTCCTGATGGAACGGCGGCAGCTTGATTCTGCGGATGGACACCGCGCAGGGGTCGGCGGCGTTCCGGCTCTCTTTTGCGTCCCATTTGCCCATGAGGAATGCCGCCTTGTCCATGCACACAGAAACGGAAGAATCCTCCGCGCCGCAGCGCGAGCCGAACGCAAGCACGCCGGCATATTCGGTGTTGTAGGGCGAGCGCATGAACACCCAGCCCTCTTCATCCACATTCTTTTTGATGAATTTTGCGTGCTTTTGAGAGTCCGCGAGCACGCCTTCGATATAATAGGCGGTTTCCATTTCAAATTCCCCTTCCGCGCGGTTTTCAAGCGAGACGGTGACTTCTTTTTTCATGCCCCGTTCGGGCACTTCGATTTGCACGCGGTAGGCGATCGCGCCGACGCTGCCGGTGAAAACGGCGCGTTCGGCCGAAAATTCGGCCGTCGCGTTTTGCAGCATGTTAAAAATTTTTCCGTCCGTGCGCAGATAAAGCCGCTCGCCGCACAGGTCGCGCATGGTGTTGTTTGACCATGGCGTGAGCTTGTTTTCGCGCGAATTGATCGCCCATGTGTAGCCGGGCGAGCTGTCTGACACGAGGGTGCCGAAGGTGGGGTTCGAGAGCGTGATGCACCAGGGCAGCGGGGCCTTGTTTGCGATTTTATAGCCGTTTTCGGTGAAGCCGTTCTGCTGCGCGACGCTCAGGTCGCCCTGCTCGACTTTCACGGGCGTAAACGGGGTGAATACGTTGCTCGAGAGCTTCTCCTGCTCGGGGAACACATACACCGCGGCGGCGAGCACCGCCGTGACGCTGTCCGGCTCGGCGGTTTTTTCATTGACGGGCACAACGCCGCCCTCGCTGAACAGCAGCTGTTCACAGTGCTCCTTCACAAGCGTTTCGCGCAGTTTTCCCATGAAGTCCGAGGTGTAGCCCTCGGATTCGTTATACAGCAGCGCGAGGGTCGTCGAAATGCCGCAGCGCGCGAGCTTTTTGTTCACGCGGATGAGGGGGATGATGTTGCTGATGTCCTCCGCGGCGTCGGCGCGCGCGCAGATGATCGGCTCGTCGCCCGAGATGCCAAGCCGCCAGAGCGCGTCAATGCCCCGTTCGTTGCGTAAAATCGCCGCAAGGCTTTGCTTCGGTGTGCGGGGATACATAAAAATCTGGGGCAGGATCTGCGCGGCGGCAATGCCGTCCAGGCTGTCGGTTTTAAACGGGGAGGGCGCGCATTTCTGCTCGTGAACGCCCTTTTCCCTGCGCACCTTTAATAAGCGCTCGGCGGCCTCCTCGTTTGTGCTCGCGCCGCTCAGCAGCAGGTTGAGGGTTTTGCCGCCCTTTGCGGGCACCTCGATTTCGGTTTCAATGGCGCAGCAGTTATCGATGCCGCCGGTCGTGCCCCGCAGCGCCCAACTGTCCGCAAACAGGCTCTGCACGCCGTAGGGGCGTTTGAGGATCTCTTCACGCGCGGTGTCAAACACGAAATCCTGCTCTTCACAAAAGCCCACGGCAAGACTGAGCGTTTCAGGCGAGCTGCGCTTTTGGCGGCTGAAAAAAATCAGCCCGTCGGCAGGCTTGCCGCTGCTTTTTAAAAACAGGTTGGCGAAGGCCGGGTGCGTGTTTTCGCTTTCAAAGTCTGACAGGCTCGGCTCGAAATAAATCAGCAGTTTGCATCTGCGCGTTTGCTTGCCGTTGTTTTTGACGGTGAAGCTGCGCTGCTCCACGGGCAGATGCCGGTGCAGCATGGTTTCGGTCTTGCATTCAAACGCGCCGGACTTCGCGTGCAGGCAGACGTTCGTGCTCGAAAAATGCGCTTCATAGGCAACGGAAGCGTTATAAAACGGGGCCTTTGTCAGGGGCAGGATCTCTTCGCCGGTGTCCAGCGCGGCAAAAACGCCCAGAGGGTATTGCAGCGTGTCCGTGGAGCGGCGGGTGATGTCCGCGCCGCGATAAAGCGAAACAGAAACCCCCGTGTCCGCGACGACCACCGACCATTCGCCGTTTGAGAGCAGCCGTGCCTTTGGCTGCAGGGGGCTGATTTGGCTGAATTCCTCTTTTTGCGGCACATAACGCTCCGGCCTGCCGGGCATCTCGCGCTTTTCAACATCCTTGAACACCGCCGCCTCGCTCGGCACTTTTTCTTCAAGCAGGCTCAGCCCCGCCGCCATGCGCTCGTCGCGCATGAAGCGCTTCTGCATGCAGTTGTTGTTGAGCAAATTCAGGGTGGAGAGCAGGCTCATGCCCACATGGTGCGCCATATAGCTGCGCACCACGGCGTATTCCTGCCGCTCCACGCGCGACTTCGTAAAGTCCACGGCCTCATAAAAGCCGAAGCGTCCGCTCAGATCGAGCGCCTCGAGCGCGCCGAGGTTTTTGATTGCGGGGTAGGGGTCGAGCCCCAGCGTCAAAAAGGTGGAATAGGGCGAGATCACAAGGTCGCTGTTGAGGTTGCGCTTGAGCCCCAGCTTCTGCACGCCGTGCGCCTTGTATTGATAGTTGAGCTGCCCGTCGAACGCGTAAAATCCGCTTTCTGAAATGCCGTAGGGGATGCCTCTGGCCTTGGTGCGGTTTTTCTGGCAGCGCAGGCAAAAGCGCAGTCCTTCTGAAATCAGGGTGTTTGCGGGCGCGGGTAAAAAAAGGCAGGGCATGAAATATTCAAACATCGTGCCCGTCCACGAAATGGGGCCGATATAGCGGCCGTCTTTTGCGAGTGTGCGCCCCAGCGCGCCCCAGTGCTTTTTCGGCACGCTGTGGGTCGACACCGCGTAATAGCTGAGCATGCGCGCCTCGCTCATCAGCAGGTCATAATAGGAGTTCGAGAGCCGGCCGTCGGCGAAATCATAGCCGATGTGAAACAGCGCGCGCTGCTTGTTATAAAAAACCGAAAGGTCGCATTCTTTGAGCATTCTCGCAAGCGTGGTGCGCAGCTCCTGGATCTGCGGGTGCTCGGCGAGATATTCGGCAAGGCCCTGATAGAGCGCCACAAGGCAGCAGAGAAAGTTGCCGCTGTCAACCGCCGAGCAATATTTCGGTGTGAGCGGGCGCAGTGTTTTTGTGTTATACCAATTCAGGAGGTTCCCGTTCCATTTTTCAAGCTTTTCGATGCTGTCAAGGGCGTTTTTCAGGCGCGAATACATGGATTTTGTGTCGATGAACCCGAGGTCGCGCGCCGCCAGGATGCAGCAGAGCATCAGCCCGATGTTTGTGGGCGAGGTGCGGTGGGCGATTCGGTGCACAGGGGTTTCCTGCACATTGTCGGGCGGGAGGAAATTGTCGCCCGAGCGGCAGTATTCGTCATAGAATTTCCACATGGCCGCGGCGTAGGAGGTGAGCTTTTCGGTGCTTTTGGGGCTGATTTTTGTACTTTTGGCGCTCTGCTCCCTTGCCGATGAGACGGAAAAGAGGATGTTTACAAGAAACGCGATGCCCAAAAGCCGCCCCACGGGAGAGGAAAAGAAAATCAAAAGGATCCCCAGTATGCCGGATTTCCAGTATTTTTTCAGCGTCGAGCCGAAGGTGCCCGCGGCGTCGGCGTCCGCCGCCGTGACCCACTCGAGCAGGTTGCGGCGGCTGACCGCCTGACGGTAAAGCGCGCGCGCAATCGCGTCAAGGCACACAAAGCCTGTCTGCGCGAGCATCATGACCGACAACGCGGCCTTGATGAACGAAGAGAGCGCCGAGGGCAGCGCGCCGGAATAATAAAGCCGCGAGAGCATAGAAATACCCCCGGTGAACAAGGCTGAAAAGCCCGCGAGCAGGTTGCCGAACGCGGCGGAAAGCAGCACCGTGAGCACCACCGCAAAGGCGGCGGGTTTCGGCATGAAAAAGCTCAACACCAGCGCGATAACGCTCACCGCGGGCGTGAGCGAGCGGCGCAGGTTGTCAAAAATTTTGAATTTTGAAATGCCCTTCAAGGGGTTATCGGTCCTTTTGCCGCCCACCTTGATGCGGCGGCGCAAAAACATCATGTTTTGCCAGTCGCCCCGCACCCAGCGGTGCAGCCGCGCCATATAGCCGTTTTCGTTTGAGGGAAAGCTGTCAGTCAGCTGCACGTCCGCCACATTTGCGGTGCGGCAGATCTCACCCTCTAAAATGTCGTGGCTCAAAATGCTTTGCGCGGGCAGGCGGTGTTTCACGGTTTTGTGCAGCACGGCGATGTCGATCAGTCCCTTGCCGGTGAACAGGCCGTGGTGGAACAGGTCCTGATAGCGGTCGGACACAACCGCGTTATAGGCCGTGATGCCCCCGGTGCCGGACATCGCTTGCGCAAACGCCGTTTTGGACGCGCTTTCAATGCTCGTTTCGATCCGCGGGCAATAGATGCCATAGCCGCGCACCACGCGCGTTTCCGCCTCGTTGAGCATGGGCTTGTTCAAAGGGTGCACCGCGCAGGCCACGAGGTCGGACAGGGTGGACAGCGGCATTTGCGTGTCCGCATCCAGCGCCATAAGATATTTTGTGTTTTGCAGCTCTTTCAGGTCGCCATAAAGGCACAGAAAGCCGCCGCGGTCGCCCTTGACAGCGTCGCAAAGCGCCAGGATCGCGCCGCGCTTTCTTTCGCTGCCGGTATATTCCCTTTGGGTGGAGGAATACACGCGCTCGCGCACGGCGAGCAAAAAACCGCCGCCGTATTTTGTGTTGAGTTTCGCAATGACACGCTTCGCGGCCTCGACGTCCGCTTCGTCTGACGGTTTTGTCGGCGTGTCCGCGCCCTTGAGGTCCGCCAGCACGCAAATTGTCACCGCGCCGCTCGCGTTGCTGCGGTAAAGCTGCGAGAGGTGCTTTTCAAGCCTTGCGGCCTTTGCCGCCGAAGGCAGCAGCGTCGAGATGGTGATCATCGTGCGCGCGTCGTCGGGAATGCGGCCGTGCAGCTCCATGCGCGGCAGCGTCGCGGGGCGCGCGCGGCTGCGCGAGACGGCGTCTGTGAGCACCTTGACCATCTCCCAGAAGGGCAGCAGCAACAGGGAGAAAAGATACCACTTTTTATAGAATACGGCAATCGAAAACGCGGCCAAGGCAGGCATCAGGATTTCAAGGGCGATCACCGATTTTGCCCGCCTGCCCGCTTTTTGCGGATAAATCTTCAGGGCTTGCCCGATGTGCTTATGCTCCTGCCGCGCTTTTGTGAGCGCCTGCTCCGCCGCCTGCTTTTCACTGGTCTTATCGCTTCGCGCGGCGGCGGCCACGGCGTGGCGGTAGCGGCTGCGGGTGGCGTCGTCCATCTGCGGGTAGTGGCCGCTCGGGTCAAGTGACAGGATTTTTTCGACCTCGCTGGTGTTTTCGATCAGACCCATGAAATCAATGTCCTGAATGCGGCGAAAGGATTTGATGGCGTTGATGCAGGCGCTGCTTTCACCGATGTCGCAGTGTTTGCGCGGAAAAACCCGGCAGTCCGCCGCGGCATAAGAGACCAAAACCGCCTTGAGCATCGCGGGCAGCGTTTCACTCTCGGCAATGGTGAGCGGTTCCTGCCGCAGCGCGTCCTCCAGCGCTTTGGCAGAGGGTAGCGTCCCGTTCCTGCAAATATTGCGGCAAAGCCCGTAAAGGTTCGGCCGCCCTTTGCTTTCCGGCAGATGGGGTGCGTTTTTCAGGGCTTTGATCGCGCTGCGCCCCTCGCGCTCAAGAATATAATAATTGTCGGCGAGCCATTCCCAAAGAATGTCCGTGCTTTCTGAAACGAGGGTTCTTTTATAAGCTTTTCTGATGATGTGCAGCTCTTTTTTCAGCTTTTTGATCAAATGATGCATTGTAACCTCCGTTTTCCCTCAATGGTAAGGCTTATGTTGTGGTTTTCGGTTTTTTGTACTGTGTATATACTGTTATGCTTTTATAGTTTTGCCAAAAATGAAAGGTTCAATCAAAAATCGCCCATGCCGCGTTATCTTTCCCTTAAAAACATCAAAAATTCTTTTGCATGAACACAAAAAAAGCGTTGCCGCAACTGTGGCAACGCATCAAACGCTGTTTTTAATTCATTTATAATTCTCAGCCGTCAAGGCTGTGGCCGGACAAAAACTCGCCCCGCAACTCCGCCTGCGCGATCCGCTCGAGCTCTTCGACGTCAGCGTCGGAGACCTGCCGCGCAACAGCCCGCCTGCGCTCAAGAAGCTCTGCATACATTTTGTCGCGGCGCGGGCCGGTGAGGGGATAGATGAACTTGGGCACAATGCCGAGTGCGCCGGTGATAACGGGCACGCCGGTTCCCATCGCGAACAGCCACCGTTTTGTTCTGAGTGTCTGTGTGCCGATTTTTTGGCCCTGCACATAGCCGATTCCGCTCATGATGAAGTTTTTGACGGAGTTCATCACAACGCCCTGGATCTTGCCCACAAGGCCCTTCGCAACGCCGGTCATGGCCTCCATGCGGTAGCCGTTTTTCCATTCGCAGTAGTCCATCGCCTCGTTATAAAGCTCCGAGGGAATGACCTTGCGCAGGCCATAGACCCACATTTCCATGAACTCCTCCATCATAAAGGTGGGGATCATGACGCTTTTTTTCGTAAAGTTGTTGTTGATCAAGCCGATTCCGAATACCGAGAGCCAGCACATGTCGGTATACATATCCTCAAGGATCCAAATCGTTTTGGTGGAGAAAATGCGGCGGGCGGGCGCGATCAATGCATAACTGATGGTGGAAACAGGCCCCGCCGGGATGCCGACGACGGTTTGCAGTGTGGCGCTGCCCAGCACATCTATGTAGTAGTCGGACCGGCTCTGGCTGACCTTGAAGCCACCCAGAAAATCAGAAAGTGTAATCAGCATAATCGGGTAATTGTTGAAAATGGCTTTGAATCCTTGCTTGAGGTCGGGCCGTTCGATGGACTGCATGACCCGTTCCCGCGAAGTGAGGAAGAACCAGAAGGATGCCGCCGCTGAAATAAAGCTTGTGAAAAGCCCCATGCCGACGAACAGGTCGCGCAGCTTCCATTTCACCTTGTTGTTATTGATAAGGTCCATGAACACGCCCATAAAGAACTCGGGCAGCTTTTCGCCAAACCAGCCGGACCAGAAATGTGCCGCGGTGATCAGCCGCGTTCGGTCAACCGGGTGCGGCGTGATGGTGGACATGAAGCCCGCCTTTGCAACCTCGGAGAATGTCCCCGCTGTTTCTGTCACCACACCGAAAACGATATAAAAAATAATTTTCGGCATGTAGTCTGCCGCCGTGGCGGGAAAGAAATAGGGCATAAACCAATAGAGCGCCCCAATAATCGTCAGCGGGATTTTGAAAAACATCAAATATGGCTTGAACTTGCCCCATCTCGTGCGCGTGCGGTCCACCATAAGGCCGATAAAGGTGTCGTTGACGACATCCCACGCGCCGGTGAACAGGTTGGCGACACCCATGATGTTGAAATCGATCTTTACAACGTCCCAAATAAAGCGGTTTTGGTATTTTCCGATGTTGAAGCTGTTGGAAAAATCATTTAAAATATAAGCCAGCGTTTCCTTTTTTCCAACGTATCTTCGGTTTTCATGCACATAGTGCAGGGCTTCGTCTTCAGACATTACTGCCGTTGCTGTTGTTTTCTCTTCTGCCAAAAAGTACGCACATCCCATCTGTCACAAAAGTGTATCTTTTTTACTATAACATACAGGCCGGGGGTGCGCAAGTGTTTTTGGGCATTTTTTTTGTTTTTCGTCGAATATGGCAGAATTTTTTTGTTTATTCTGCAAGATGATTCAGTATTTATGCGCGGTTCGTGTTTGTACATTTTGGTTATAGGATTCAGCAAATAAAAACGGGCAAGTATGCCCCTGTTCCCGCAATAAAAAGATGCCGCCGCGTTTTGCCGCGGCGGCACACAAAGAAAAAATTTATTTGTCTAAGCTGTGGAGCGAGCCGTAGTCGCCGCTCATCTGCTCGTGGCCGATCCGCTCAAGCTCTTCGACGTCGGCGTCAGAAACCTGCCTTGCAACCGCCTGCCTGCGCTGGAGCAGCTCGGCATACATCTGGTCGCGGCGTGCGCCGGTGAGGGGGTAGAAGAATTTCGGCACCACTCCGAGCGAGCCGGTGATGATCGGCACACCGGTGCCCATGGCAAACAGCCACCACTTTGTTTTATATGACTGCGTGCCGATCTTGCGGCCCTGCTCATAGCCGATTCCTTTGAGAATAAAATTTTTCACCGTATTCATAACAATACCCTGCAACTTGCCCACAAGACCCTTTGCAACGCCGGTCATGGCCTCCATACGGTAGCCGTTTTTCCACTCGCAGTAGTCCATCGCTTCGTTATAAAGTTCGTTCGGTATGACCTTGCGCAGGCCATAAACCCACATTTCCATGAACTCTTCAATCATAAAGGTGGGAATCATGACGCTTCTCTTTTGGAAGTTGCCGTTGATGGAGCCGACCAGCAGCACCGAAAGCCAGCACATGTCTGTGTACATATCCTCAAGGATCCAAATGGCTTTTGTGGAGAGCTTGCGGCGGGCCGGGGCGATCAGGGCATAGCTGATGGTTGAAACCGGCCCCGCGGGGATGCCCACAACGGTCTGCAGCGTGGCGCTGCCCAGTACATCTATGTAATAGTCAGACCGGCTCTGGCTGACGCTGAAGCCGCCGAGAAAATCCGAAAGTGTGATGAGCATGATCGGATAGTTGTTGAAAATTGCCTTAAAGCCTTGCCTGAGGTTGGGGCGCTCAATGGTTTGCAGCACACGCTCGCGGGAGGTCAAGAAGAACCAGAACGAAGCGGCCGTCGCAATCACACTTGTCAGGAGCCCCATGCCCACAAACAGGTCGCGCAGCTTCCATTGCACCTTGTTGTTGTTGATGAGGTCAATAAAAACACCCATCAACAGCTCAGGCACCTTTTCGCCGAACCAGCCCGACCAGAACTGCGCCGCGGTGATCAGCCGCGTTCGGTCGACAGGGTGCGGCGTGATGGTGGACATGAAGCCGGAGCCCGCAATGGAGGTAAAGGTTCCCGCGGTTTCCCTGATCACGTTAAAAGCAATATAAAAAGCGATTTTGGGCATATAATCCACTGCCGTATCCGGGAAGAAAAAGGGCATAAACCAAAAAAGCGACCCGAAAACCGTCAGCGGGATCTGGAAAAAGATCAGATAGGGGCGGAACTTGCCCCACCTTGTGCGGGTGCGGTCAACCAGCATACCGATGAAGGTGTCGTTAATGACGTCCCACGCGCCGGTGAACAGGTTGGCGATGCCCATAATGCCAAAATCAATTTTTACAACGTCCCAAATAAAACGGTTCTGATATTTTCCGATGTTAAAGCTGGCGGAAAAATCGTTCAGAATATATGCCACCGTTTCTTTTTTGCCGACATATCTTCGGTTTTCATGCACATAATGCAGGGCTTCTTCTTCACTGATGTCAGTCTGAACAGCTCTTGTTTCCTTTTCTGCCAAAAACACGCACTTCCCATCATATAAAATATGCACTTTATATAGTATAGCACAAAAGAAACCGCAAGGCAAGCGTATCGTTATGCAAGTTTTACTTTTTTAATAATTTTATGTGGTAATTTTTGTTTATAATGTAAGAAAATTAAATTTCTTACAGTTTGAATTGTTCCCACTGTTTTAAGCAAATAACCTGTGCGCTTTCGCTCTTGTTTCTGCTGCGGGTTTGCGCTATAATAATAATTATGCAATTGAAGCAGGTTTTACCTCAAAAAGGTATCATTGTGGGGGAAAGGGCGCAAATCGAATCATGAAAAAAGGGTATAGGACAAGCCGTGAAATGCAAAGGCAGCGCGAGAGGAATTTAAAGCTTTTTCTGTTAGGGCTCGGCGGCCTTGCGGCGGTTTTGCTGCTGGTTTTTTTGCTTGCGGCGGGGTTAAAGGGGCTCCGGCGGCTGCCGGGTCTGCCCGGGGCGCCGGCAACCGAAACGGCGAGCGGCGAGACAAGCAGTGAAGCGCAAACAGAATATGTGCCGCCCGGGGGGCAGGCAGGGCTGTTGATCGCTTCTGTCGAGCCCGGTACGGGGGTGAGCATGCTTTGGTATCTCGATGTTGACCTTGACGAGCGGATCGTCACCGTTTTTTCGGTTGACCCGGCTTCGCTTTGCAGTGTGGAGGGTGTGCAGGCCAGCCTTTCCGGGCATTATCTTGCAGGCGGCTTTTCACGGCTGGTGAATGCCGTAAACATTTTTTCAGAAAAAGAGGTTGACCGCTATATCGGCGTGACAGAGAAGAATTTCTTAAAAGCGGTGAAAGAGCTCGGCCCTGTCGATGTTTATGTGGAAACCGATGTCAATTATGTTTCGGGAGACGTCAGCCTGCAGCTGAAAAAAGGAATGCGTCAGCTTGACTTTAACAGCCTCGGCAACTATTTGAAATTTGGCGCCGCGGGCAGGGATGCGCTGCTTGCCTTGCAGGAAGACGCTATGTGCTCGATGCTGACCACTTATTTTCAAAACGATGCTTTGGTGAAAAAGGGCGAGCCGCTGTTCACAAAATTGATCAATCTTGTTGAAAGTGATATCAGCGCTTACGACTATTATGATCATCTTCGCGCGCTGGAGTTTTTGGCGTCGGGCGAGGTGAGTTTTGTCACAGGCAAAGCCTTGCGGCAATGATGTGAGAGGGGGGACAGGTGATGGGAAAGGCAGTGAAAGCGCTGCTGGCCTTCACGATAACGGTCATGGCGGCGGTTGTGTTTTTGCAATATGCCGAAAGAACAGACTTGCTTTCTTTTCTCAGCGCTCCCGAGTATCCCACCTCGCTGAGCTTCGGCGAGCACGGTTCGGGCGAGGTTGCCACAGACGAGTTTTACCGTTATTATTATGAGCAGCTCGGCGAAACGGAGCAGGAGGCCTATCGCGCCATTTTCAACGAGCTGCCGAATCATCCGGAGCGTGTGGGCATTCCGCTTTTGACAAGCGAACAGATGGACAGGGTGTATAACGCGCTGGGCAACGACAACCCGCACCTGCTTTGCCTTGCGGGCGGCGGCGTGCTTGAGACCCGTTCCTCGGGCAAATGCTTTTTTATGCTGGATTACGAACTCGGCGCCGATGCGTGCAATCA
>JAISXG010000030.1 GCA_031270605.1 Oscillospiraceae bacterium
ATCTTTGAGTCTGACCCGTTTGCAAAGCTTGACCAGAACGGCGTTGGCAAGCTTGTGAAAATTGCCTGCGAACTTGGCCGCAAGACCCGCCCCGACATCAAGCTTGGCATCTGCGGCGAGCACGGCGGCGACCCCTCAACTGTGGAGTTCTGCCACAAGGTGGGCCTGAACTATGTTTCCTGCTCTCCCTTCCGCGTGCCGATCGCCCGCCTTGCCGCAGCGCAGGCCGCTATCAAGAGCAAATAAGAAAATTTCTTGTTTATGAGATGAACATCGGTTATGAACAGGCAAAAAACTTTCACAAGGCCAATGGTCTGTATCTGTGTGAGTGTTCCGGTTAGTGTCAACACGCCCTAAAAGCTGAATCGTGTTTAAGGCGCATTACTGAGAATCAGTAATGCGCCTTTTCATATTTCTATAGCAGTCACACGTATTGGCAGGTGAACCCCCCGGCGCAACCAACCGTGCCCCCGCTCAAGTCTCTTTTGCCCCGCTCACGATCGCGTAATAGGCGTTGGAGGTAATGCGGTAAACCAAGGTATAGAACAGCGCGAAAACCAGAAAGCAGATAACTGTGGCAATGGCGAACAGCGCGACGTCATTCAGGGCAAACAACAGCAAAAGCCTGCGGATGATCGGAAAAGCAAAAGTCAGGTGCAGCCCCGCACCGACAAGCGGCAAAAAGAAGATTGTCAACAGCTGTGAATTGATGTTTTTGCGGATCTCTTTTTTGGTCATGCCGACCTTTTGCATGATGTCAAAACGCGCCCGGTCCTCATAGCCCTCTGAGATCTGTTTGTAATATATGATGAGCACCGCCGCAAAAATAAACACCATACTCAAAAGAACGCCGAGGAAAAACAGGCCGCCGTAAGTTCCATAGAAGTCCCCGCGGTTGGCCGCGCGGCTGTCGACAGAATAGGAATCAATGCCGTATTCACCGTTATTGTTGAATTCCTTCACCGCTTCATGCAGCTTGGCATTCAGCGCGATTTGGTTTTCTTCGTCAAGCTGCGTGTCAAACGAATAATTCCACCGCAGCGCCACCAGCTTGTTTCCATGAGAATCGGTGAGGTCGCTAATGCCTTTTATCGCCGCGTCCAGATTCGGAACAACAATATGCATTGGAGAAATAATGTTCATAACCGTGTCGCCGCTGCTGAAAAAGGTGGCGAGGTGCTTTTTGATTTTGAAAGTGCTGCCGCCATTGATCGCAAGCATATCGTGAGCATATTTTTCCTTAGCGGTATAAATCAGGCATTCGTCCGCGGCCAGCGTTTCGTTTGTGCCCATGATGCGGTTATAGTCCTCAAGGGGCATGATGTATATCTGATAAATATTAGTGAAGGTTCGGAGCTGATCCACCTTGTATATATTCGACTTGGCATTCGGGCCGTTTTTATCAAGCTTTGTGAGATCCACTTCAATGGCATTGTTCTCAAGCACGCCCACAACGGACGCAAGGCGGTAGTCGGTTATGCTTTCCATGACCGCGCCCTCTGCCGCGGCGATGCGCAAAAACTCCGCACGCAGGGCGGGGAGGTTGTGCCCGCCCAGGCTTTCGGGATAAAGCATGTTTGTCGAGAGGTTTATCTGGCGGGGATAGCGGTTCATCAAAGAATCCTCTGTGCCGAAATACAGACTCGCGGTGGAAGAAATCATGACAAGCACCATCGTCGCAAGAATGCAGATGGATGCAAGCCCCGCGCCGTTGCGCTTCATGCGGTACACCATGGAGGACACCGACACGAAATGGTTCGGTTTATAGTAATACTTCTTTTTCTTTTGCAGCAGGCGGCAAAACACGACAGAACCGGCAATAAACAAGAGATAAGAGCCGATCACAACCATGACGACAGCGGCAAAAAACCAGTTCAGCGCGGCGAGCGGGTCGTCAATCGAAACCGCGATATAATAAGCCGCGCCAAGCAAAACCGCGCCGAGAGCTCCGAAAAACCAGTTTGTCTTCGGCGGTTTTTCACCAAGGCTTTCACTGTGAAGCAGCTCAACAGGGCTTGCCGAGCGAATGCGGCGCAGGGTGTTGAGAAAAATCAGAAAAAAGATTGTGGCAAACAACCCCGTTGAGCGCCCGAGCGCGAACCCTGAAACAGATAAGGTGTAGCTCACCTCTTCTTTCATGATATTGACAAGCCCGAGCTCCGCAAGCTTTGAGAGCACAATGCCCGCCCCGTTGCCGGCAATCAGGGCAATGCCGCTTGCGATCAAGGTTTCCCAAAACAGAATGCGGGCAATGTTGCGCTTGCCCATGCCAAGGATGTTATAAAGGCCGAACTCTTTGGTTCTTCTGCGGCTCAGAAAAGAATTCGTATAAAACAGAAATATCAGTGCAAAAATCAGAATAACCCAGCTGCCGAGATCCAGCATAGTGATAATATTAGGGCCGCCCCGCAGGCTGTTGATCAACGGTGAAGCGGACAGGGACACAATAATGTAATACATTGTCACCATGCCCGTGCAGGTCAGAATATAAGGGACATAAAGCCGGTTGTTTTTGCGGATGCCGTCCCAGGCGAATTTGGGGTAAAAGCTCGCTTTCATTGCCGCTCACCGCCTGTCGCAAGCAAGGTCAGTGTGTCGGAAATTTTTTGATAAAGCTGCTCGTTTGTGTTATTTCCGCGATAAAGCTGGTGAAACACCTCGCCGTCTTTAATAAACAGAATCCGCCCCGCGTGGCTTGCCGCCTTGAGTGAATGCGTCACCAGCAGGATCGTCTGCCCTGTTTTGTTGATTTTGCCGAGAAGCCGCAGCAGCTCGTCGGTCGCTTTTGAGTCGAGTGCGCCCGTCGGTTCGTCCGCCAGAACCAGCCGGGGGTTGGTGATCAGGGCGCGGGCCACCGCGGCGCGCTGTTTTTGGCCGCCCGAAACCTCGTAGGGGTATTTCTTTAAGATATCCGCAATGCCGAGCTGCGCCGCGACCGGTTCGAGCCTTTTTTGCATCTCCCGGTGCGGCTTGCCCGCAAGCACCAACGGCAGAAAAATATTATCCTCCAAAGAAAAGGTGTCAAGCAGGTTGAACTCCTGAAACACAAAACCGAGATGGTCACGGCGGAACGCAGAGACGTCCGACTCCTTGATTTTTGTGAGATCCCTGCCGTCGAGCAGCACCGTGCCGCTTGTGGGCCTGTCAAGAGCGGCCAGAATGTTGAGCAAGGTGGTTTTGCCCGAACCGGATTCGCCCATGATCGCCACATATTCACCCTGCTCAACGCTGAAATTCACATTTTTCAGCGCCTCAACATGGTTGCCGCCGAAACGGGTCGTGTATATTTTTTTCAGCCCGCTTACTTCTAAAATGCTCATTTGTTTTCCTCCGATCAATTTTTCTGCACTCATTGTAGCAGAAACGGGAAATGCAGCGCCATTGAACCGGCTTACATTTCCCGCATGCGTTCTTACAGTTTTGTAAGAACTATTCCGCCTGCAGAGTATCCTGCATTAAATTGATAGAAATAATCGTTCCGCTGTCGAGGCAGGAGGATGCCGAGATTTTGTGCCCAAGCTTGCCGCAAATGCTTTTGCACAAAAAAAGACCGATACCGCTTGCTTTTTTATCGCCGCGGCCGTTATACCCGGTGTAGCCCTTTTCAAAAATGCGCGGCAAATCTTCAGGGGCAATACCGATGCCCGAGTCCTCGATGCAAAGCGTTTTGGGCTTGTTTAAATAAATTTTGATGATGCCTTCGGCGGGGGTGTATTTCAGCGCGTTCGAAAGCAGCTGCTCAATCACAAACGCGAGCCATTTTTCATCCGTAATCACCCTTTGATAAGCAGGCTCATACTTCAGCCGGATTTTTTTACCGATGAATTCTCCCGCAAATTTTTTGACAGACTGCCGGATGATCGCGTCCAAATCATATTCTTTGAAAACATAGTCGGTAGAAGACGAGCGAAGCCGCAGAAACATTAAAACCATTTCAACATATTGCTCAATGCGGAAAAGGTCCGCGGACAGCTTTCGCGCCACCGCCGAGTCTTCATTTTGCAGCGTCAGGCGCATGGAGGCGATCGGCGTTTTGATTTGATGCACCCAAACGGTGTAGTAATCCACCATGTCAGCATAACGGCCGTTCATTACCGTTTCAAGATTGGCCTGCTGTGCGCAGAGCCGGCGGATCAGGTCCTGATAATCCTGCTCCTCGATTCCGCCGGTTTCGGGAAAATCTGAAATCATTGCCACAGGCAGCGTTTTCATGTCCTGCAGCAATGCATGCTTTTTGTGCATTTTTCTAAAATCAATCAATATAAAGATGATAAACAAAACAAAGCAGAGCATTGCCGGGTATAACACCGCCTCAACAGGAAGGTGATAAAGCCAAAAGGTCACCACAAAAATCAAGCAAAACAGAAGCAGTGCTCCGGCTGCTTTTCGCCGCTGCCTGAGATATAACACAAACAACCTCATGCGCTCACCCCCCCCCGTTAAGCAACAATATATCCAACACCGAACTTGGTCGTAATAAAGCCTTCCAGCCCTGCCGCGCCCAGCTTTTTTCTCAAACGGTTGACGTTGACCGTCAGCGTGTTCTCATCGACAAAACAATCCGTTTCCCAAAGCCGCTCCATCAGCTTTTCACGGCTGACGATCTTGCCCTTGTTTTCCATCAAGGCGAGCAGGATGCGGTATTCGTTTTTGGTCAAGGGGATCTTTTCGTTTTCATAGGTCAGCGTATTCTCGCCCGTGTTCAGAAACGCGCCGCGGTGCTCCAAAACGGGGAGCGACGCCGCAAAGTCATAAGTACGCCGCAGCATTGCCTGCACCTTTGCCATTAAAACACTTTGGTCAAAGGGCTTTGCGATGAAGTCGTCCGCGCCCATATTCACAGCCATAACAATATTCATATTATCGGAAGCGGACGAAATAAAGATGATCGGCACGTTAGAAATCTTGCGGATCTCGCCGCACCAGTGGTAGCCGTTGAAAAACGGCAGCGCGATATCCAGCAGGATCAAATGGGGCTGAAACGCGGCAAAATCGCTCATGACGTTTCGAAAATTTTGAGCGCACAGAACCTCGAGGTCCCACATTTGCGCCTGCTCTTTGATCGCTTCGGCGATACCGCGGTCATCTTCCACAACAAACAGCTTATACATCCGCCCGCCTCCTGTAATTTATATAGTCGATTAACTTAAAAAGCGCACCAAAGATTGCGAGAATATTTTTTATTTTGCCCGTGCACCTGTGCGCGTGCGCTCACCGCAGGCAGGCTTTCAGTCCTGTGTGGGCAAACACAGCAAAACAGAAAATAGACCGCAAGATTGGGGCGATTTTCAGGTTAATTGACTATAGACTGCCGCCCACATCCGCTTTCATTCCAACAGTGTGTTCCTGAAATTAACAAAGCGCGGGGGCGTTTATCGTTAGCGTTGTGATATTATATCATGAAACCGAATCAAGAATGCGGTGGCGCGGGCAAAGCCGCGACAGACGGGGTTTCAGCCCCGTCAGCATTCTTTCAATGCTTCAATATCCTTGATTTTGAAGCTATTATACCATACTACAATAAAATAATCTACCGCTTGCAATGGCATGAGCGCACTGAAATTCGCAGCAGGTCCACCTTTATGCTCTTTGAAGGTCTGATGAAAATGAGTTGATGTTCAAATGACTGACGATAGTGATAAGCATTGTTTTCAGGCGCGAATGAGCAGGAGCCTCAAAAAAATTATGTTTAAAATTTTTCATATAATAGCATAAAAATTGGTAGAATTATGTAAAAGAGCATTGTTTTAATCGATTTAATATGCTATAATAGGATAAATCTTTACTTTAGGCAATGCGAGAACCCGGCAAGGCCACAATTGCGGTTTTGTGGCGCTGGCGGGCATTCACGGCGAAGATTTTATTGAGGACAAGACGCGAATAGCACAATCCACTAAAACCCTATTAAAAAAGAGCAAGGTCACACACACGTGGGTTTTTGTGGATTTGTATCGAATGAAGAGGGGCTAGTTTTATGGATTACATGCAAAATATTATTGGGACCTTCGTGATTTTGCTGGGGCTGGTTGTGGGCAGCTTTTTAAATGTGGTGATTTATCGCGTGCCGCAAAAGCTGACTGTGGTGAAGGGCTCTTCTTTTTGCCCCGCATGCCGCCACAATCTTGAATGGATCGACATGATCCCTGTTTTCAGCTTTTTGTTTTTGGGCGGCAAGTGCCGCTATTGCAAAGAGCCGATCAACTTCCGCTACCCGGTGGTGGAGCTGCTGAACGCGCTTTGCTATTTGCTGGTGTATCTGGTGTATGGCCTTGAATTTGTGACTATCTTTTATGCGGTTGCCGCTTCGTGCCTGATTGTGCTTGCGATGATTGACATTGACACGAAAGAAATTCCTGACCGTTTTAATATTGCTATATTTGCGTGCGGAGTCGGCGCCGCGTTTTTGCAGCAGGGCGGCGTGAGCCTGAGCTCGCGCCTGGTTGGTCTTTTTTGCATCAGCGTGCCGCTGTTTGGGATTTCTTTGCTCACAAACGGCATTGGTGAGGGGGATATCAAGCTGTTTGCCGCCTGCGGTTTTTTGCTCGGCTGGCAGCTGACACTGTTTACGCTGCTGCTTTCTTCTGTCTGCGCCGCGGTTTTCGGCATCGGGCTGATGATCGCCAGAAAGGCGGAGGGCAAAACGCAGCTGGCCTTCGGTCCCTTCATTGCACTTTCGGCCATGGTTGCCCTTTTGGCCGGGGATGCCTTGATCAAATGGTATATGAATTGGATCATGAGTCTTGTGAAATAAAATACATACATGGTTTTTATGGATGGAAAAGAAAGAAGGTTTGGGTAAGTCCAAGCCTTCTTTTGTATATTATGGTGCCATATGCTAGGGCGTGTTGACACTAACCGGAACACGCAGATTTTGAACGAATTTTATGTCAGGCAAGGCAAATTTTTGCAGGAAGGCTGGCGCCTTCCAAAAAAATTTAACACAGCATGGCGCAAAAAGCGCCAGAAGATGCGTGTTTTGTGTTAGTGTCAACACGCCCTAAAAATTATTCGGGAACATATTCAACCAGATCAGACATTTTGCATTCCAACGATTTACAAAGGCGAATCAGGGTTTCGACCTTTATGGTTTCAACCTCTTTGTTTCTGTATAGCTTGTTTATTGTATTTCGGCTTACGCCGGACAATTTCATCAATTCTAAAACATCATCAATATTTTTATCTGCCATCCGATGCCGCAAATAACATTTCAACATGTTTTCTCCTCATTTCACTTTAGTGGAAAATATTGTACCAATAGCATCAAATAATATCAATATAATGACAATAAATCACTTGACAAAAAACCAACAGGGTGATATGATATGTCATTATATGGACATTATATAGCTATAAAGGGAGAGTGGGTTTCGTGGCGGATTCGATTTCAACTTTCGCAGAAAATATAAAACAGGCATTTTCAGAGTCCTGTTATACGCTTGCGATGCAAAACAGAGAAAGCAGTGAAGAATACAAAGATGCTTTTGTGGAATATAAAAATCTATTTGAAACAATCTAGAGATAAATTAGGCACAGATAGAAAGTTAATGCTTAAGCTCGAAGAACTGCAAAATCATTTGGAAGGTATGGATGATGACTGCATTTATTTGCAGGGATTTATTGATTGCGTATATTTGTTAAAGCTGATTCGGTTAATATAACAGTCTCGTTATGAACACACCGCCACACGATATAAATTAGATTGATAATATTTTTTGTGGCATCAATATAAAAATCACCAGCCGAAAAGAAACGTTTTATCCTTTTCGGCTAGTCGCAAATTATTACGGGTTTGATGTTTCCTATGAAGTGCTGCCAAGCGCATGCGCACTTCTTTTTTCGGCCCGCCGCATCCGCAGTTCTTCTTCAATCATCTCTTTTTTCTGCTTGTCGTCGTCAATGAACAGAATCACAATCAAATACAAAACCAAGCCCAGCAGCGGGCCGAGAATGAACATGGGCCACTGCCATTTCATATAAGCCGGGTTTTGCAGGTATTTTTTCTCATCGGGGGCATATTTGAGGATATGCAGCAGATAGCCGTTGAGATAAAGCGTGACGGCGCTGCCGATTTTTGAAATGAAGTTCTGCACAGAAAACGAGATGCCCTCCGTGCGCAGGCCGGTTTTCCATTCCACATAATCGATCGAGTCGCTTGTGAGCGAGCGGTAGGCGATGTCTTTGATGCCGGTGGGGATGTTGGCGAGTGCCATGAAAAACATCACACAAATCAGGCGCGGCATAGAACTGTATCCGATAAAATAGCACACAATGCGCAGAACGATGTTCATGCTTTCTGAATAAACCAGCAGCTTTTTCATGCCGCCGATTTTGCCCGCGGCCTTGACGCTCAAAAGGGCGAAGATGGAACCGGGCACCATGGTGATTAAGCCGTATAAAAACATCGCCGTTCCGCCGTCGATTTTTAGGAAGGTGATGCTGCTTTCAAAAAAGTGGATTTGCGGAACAGAAAGGGATATAAACGCGAGAAACCGCCCGAGTGAAATGAGCAGCAGGGTTTTGTTATGGCGGATCATGGCGATGGATTGCCACAGGTTTTCTTCGGGTTTTTCGCTGGCGACCTGCTCTTTCATTTTGTGCGCCGAAAGAGAAATGATCTGCCCCAGAAAGGCAAACACGACGCCGCCCAAGGCATACATCGTGCGCTCTGAAACGCCAAAGGCCGTCAAAAAGTTTTCGCCCTTGAAGATGGGAAACAGGCTCACGACCCCGCTGCCCAGCCCCACGCCGATGGTGCCCCACTGCGCCACGCGCGCCCGCTCTCGCGAGAGGGGTGAGGATATGGCGATCAGGCTCCAGAGTGAAACGTCCTGCACGGAATACAGAACGTCCCAAAACAGATAGAGCAGCAGAATCAGAACGACGGTGGTTATCATATTCATGCCGAAATCAACAAACAGCAGCGCGGACACAATGCCGATGAACACAGGCAGTTTCAAGAGATAGGGGCGGAATTTCTCGCCCGAGCGGCACCTGTGGCGGTCAAGCATAGCGCCGATAACAGGGTCGTTGATGGAGTCAAACACCCGGCTGACGCTCGTGATAATACCGGTATAAAGCGAGGGGATGCGCAAAATATCGTTGCAGAACACGAAAAACCAGTTTGTTATGTACCAATAATTCATGTTTTGGCCCGCCATGCCCGCGGCATAGGCAAACAGATTCCTGTTCGGCACATGGTCTGGGGGTGCAGTGTCAGAAAAAAAGAACTGCAGAGGATTTTTCATGGCTTCGATTCTCCCTGTTTTTTATTGTCTCAACGGCTACAGCCTTTCAGTTGACAGCCGTTGAGTTACCGAAACAAATAAAGTGCTTTTGCTCAGCACTGCCCGGCCGCGATTTCTTTCAGTTTGGCGATAAAGCGCGGTTCCTCCAAATCTTTTTTGTCAATGAGCGCAATGTTCATTTCACGCAGCCGCTTTAAAATGTTTGCGTTCGTGACGGCGGTTGAAGTGACGATCACCGCGCGGGAAAGGTCGCCGCCGAACCGCTCCGCGAGATATTGAATTTCAAACAGGTGCGCGGATTCGACCGTGCCTGTTTTGCAGGAAACATAGATGTTTTGAAAGCCCTTGCGCAGAATAACGTCAATTTCATTCACAGGGTCGTCAGGCTCTTTTTTTCGCTCGATCCAGTCAATGACGGTACTGAGTGAAAGTTCGTCAAACAAACAGGCTTTGTCTGCAAGAAAATAGGTGTAATATTCAAGCCACGCGCCTTTATCCTTGCAGATTTTTTTAATAAAGAGGTCGGCAAAAGAAAACTCCACAAGCTTTGCCGTTTGCTCATGCACCGCGATCAGCCCTTTTTGCACCATACGCTCAAACACCGATGCTTCAAGCCGCACGTTTCTGCCCGCATGCGTCAGCTGTGTGGCGGTGCGGTAGCGCAGGCTCTCGTCCTCCTCTGCGGCGTCAGGTGTTTCACCGGTGATGTTTTTGCAGGCGGCCTGCATGAAAAACGCAAAGGACGACCAATCCGCGCCGCTGGTTTTCGCGATGCGCGTGACATCTTCAAGCTGCCTGCCTTGCTCTTTGCTGTGAGCGTCAAATTCAGAGCGCAGGCTGCGGCGCACAGCCGCGCCCTCCATGAGCAGCATTGTTTTAATGGAAACGTCAAAAAATGAAAAAGGAGGCAGGGCTTCACAGTGCGAAACGGGCACGAACTCCCTGCCCTGCAGGTCAACATAAAAGCAGGGGACACCCTTTTCTTCGCAGAAGGCAAGCGCGCCGAACAGCAAAATTTCACGCCCGCCCGTGAGGTCGAACGCAAGGTCGGGATATTTCTCATAAAGCGCTTCGCAGACCTTTTTCACCGCATGAAGCGAATACTGCGGCACAGCGGCAAACCCCAGAAACACGGTGCCGGGCGAATCATTTTGCAGAAAACGCTTGATTTCTTCATTTTCGGCCTGCTGCTTTTGCCTGCGCTTGTCATAAAGCACAATGAGCCGCTCAGGCTTCCATGCGAGAGAGGCATACAAGTTTTTAAAGGCGGAGCGGTCATAGATTTCAACAAGTGTCATGTTTATTACCAAACCCTTTATTTTGCCGGATTGTTTTCATTGCCGCCCCGGTTCACAAATTCATATGGCGCTGCGAAGAAAAATATGCCGGTTTGTTTGTATTATGTGCTTTTGTATAAAAAACATGCTTTTGGCGTAAATATAGTAATCGGCTATATAAGCTGAAGCATGACAGAAAAAGAGGCCGCGCATACAAGAAAATGCCTTGCATGTTCAGCCTCTTCCGTTATGCTGTTAATCCTCAGGCTGTTCCCGGATGGTGGGGATTTCAGGCTCTGTGGCCACAGGCTCTGTTTCAGGTTCAGTCTCGGGCTCCGTGGTTGTTGTGGTCTGCCGCGTCGTGGGTCTTGTGGTCGCCCTTGTTGTTGCCCGTGTGGTCGTTCTTGCGGTTGTGGCTTTTGTTGTTGTTTCTTCTTCGGTGGTTTCACCTGTTGTGAGCTCCGTTGTTGATTCGGTGGTGCCCTGTGTCGTCGGCTCGGTGGTGAACTCGGTGGTTATTTCTGTTGTGGGCTCCAGAGTGGTCACATCCGTGGGCTGGCTCTTCACCTTCTGGTATGCATAAATTCCGATGAGGAAAAGAAGGATGACGGCCAGCACCGAAATAATGATGATCGGCACCTTGCTCGTGCCGCTGCCCGCCTTTTCGTCAGCCGGCACGGTGTAGTCATATGCGTCCTCATGATAGGGCACAGACCGCGGAAGGATGATCGTGTCGTCATTGGGCGCGTATGCTCCCGGCATCGCGCCTTCAAACCCGGCGGGCGCATAGACGGAAGCCTCAGGCACAAGCGACGCCAAAATCAGCGTGATGTCTTTTTGGCTGCCGTTCGCGATGGCTGCGTTTTGGATTTTTTGCGCGGCCTGCTTGGGTGAAACGGCCTCTTCAATGATGGACGCGATTTCATTCTCTGAAACATATTCATATACGCCTGCCGAGCAGAGCAGGAAGGTGTTTTGAGATTCGATATTGTCAATATTATAATAATATGGCGCGGCAAGCTCGGTTGTATTCCACTCCTCAGGGGCGGAAATGGTTTCGACCGTGTGATCGGCAATGCGGAAGCATTTGCCCCTGCCCAAGCCGGCAATGACAATATTGTTGTCATAAACATACAGCAAAGAGGCGGATATTTCGGCATAATCGTTCGCAAGCAGCGAAACGTCGCGCCGCGCGCTGTCAAAATAGCGGTTGATGGCCATTTCGCAATCCTCGCGCGAGAGCTTGATCTCTTCAATATGCGAGGTGAGAACCTTCATCGCCGTTGTTGCCGAACGTGTTTCTGCTTTGCCTGAGCAGATGCCGAGCACAAAAGAGCCGCTGAGGTGGCCCGCGCCTTTATAGCCCTTGTCCGCGTCGGCGGCGGAAAGAACGCGGCCGTTGAGGTTAAAATTTTCACCGTTGAGATAATTTGAGGCGCCGGCCTTGGTAATGGCGACCGCCTCGACTTTTATGTTAAACAAATCTGTTCACTCCCCATGCTGTTATCACCTTTTAGTGTAACATTTTGGCATTGTTTCGTCAAGAAAAAATCAAAAATTAAGTGTTTTGTAACGAATGATGGCCCATTAAACGGAAAAGGGTCTGTTTATAAACAGAAGCCTGTGTGGCTGAAAAGGCCCGGTGACACAGCAGGCACTGCGCGCCGGGCCTTTTTTGTTTGTATTGTGGGCTTGCGCGGGCAGCCAGGAGTTGACAAGCTCCGCATTGCTGTTCATCCACGCGCGTGCAGCGGCAAGCGGTTCGCCCCCGTCTTCTTCAATCGCGCCCATCAGGTCGCCCAGCTGTGACTTTGTCAGCTTAAAATTCTTTAAGAATTTCGCGGCCTCAGGCATGTCGTCCTCAAAGCCTTTTCTGGCATATTTGTGGATGTTTTCCACCTCGCCCAAAATGCCCTTGGGGTCTTCAATCACCTTCAAATCCCATTGTGCAAATTTCCATAAGAATGCGTCAGAATTGCCGCTTGTGACTGATGTGAATCCATACCCCAGCTTGTCTTTGAGTATTGCCGCGGCGAGGTTCGTTATTGCGATGCCCTCCGCCCAGTTCACACAGGCCAGCTTGACGGTCTGTTTTGTTCTTGATGTTTTGGTGGTGCCGCACCTCAAAAGCCGTATTTATTCGGGCGCAAACCGGAGCAAACACAGTATAGACCAAACGCACCGGTTTTATAAGATGCAATCAAACGGCAGGGCGGGTATCTTACTGTTTGAAGATTGCAAACAGCCTTTTGAGGTGCTATACTGTTTGCAGATGAAAAAAGAAAAAGGAGGCCGGTCATATGTTTTCTGCAAAGACGCTGAATTTTTTGGTGGAAAACCGCCTGCAGAACAGCCGTGAATGGTTTGCAGAGCACAAAGGGGCATATCAGGAATATGTTTTGCAGCCTTTGTCTGCCCTTGCAAGCGCGCTTGCGCCTGCTGTCAATCGAATAGACCCGCTGATAATCACCGAGCCGAAGGTGGACAAAGCCATTTCGCGCATTTATCGTGACACGCGTTTTTCAAAGGACAAGCTGCTTTATCGAGAGGAGATGTGGCTGTCTTTTAAGAGGGACAAACACGCATACCCAAATCACCCAGAATTTTTCTTTGTGATCTCGCCGGGCGGTTTTTTATATGGCTGCGGCTATTACGCCGCGGAAACGGACACGATGCGGGCTATGCGTGAGATGATTCTGCGGGGTGACCCCGCGTTTGCCGCGGCGAAAAAGGCTTTTGAGCGGCAGGATCATTTTGTGCTGGACGGCGATTGTTTTAAGAGAAGTAAGTATCCCGAGCAGCCCGAAAACCTGAGAAGCTGGCTTGACCGAAAGAATATTTGCCTGATTTGCAGCAGCAATGATTTCTCGCTGCTGTTTTCTGAGGATTTGCCGCGGATAATCGCAGAGGATTATGAAAAGCTGGAGGATGTTTATCAGTTTTTTGTGCGTGCCGAGAGCGAAGCGCAGCGGATGCGTTATAAATGATTTCATCAATTTCGTTTGAAAAAGGCCGATGCATACAGCATCGGCCTTTTTATGTTGTGCTTATTTTGTTGCATGGGCAGCGTCGATTAATTTCTGGAAGGTATTGGCGATGAAATATGCCGTGTTCGGCCCCATGGAATTTGTTTCTTCATAATGACGGCGGTCAAGGCGGTCATTATGCTTGTCAAGATAGGGTTTATCGGGGTGCAGATGGAAGTCGTTCGGCGCAGGGATGTAACCGATCTCGTCGTTCGAAAGGCCGAAAACGAGCAGCTTGTCGTCGCCCGCAATTTCGCACAGAGTCTTGGGGTTAATGGACGGGTCAAGCCCGTCCGCGGACTCCTCCGCAGAGAGATAGCCGCCGTATGCGAGCTCAGGGAAGAGCTCACCGGGCAAAAATACCATCTTCAGGCTGTCGATTTCCACATAAGTCATTTCTGTTTTTAAGCCCACATTCAACGCGCCGGAGCCGAGATAAACGGGCACAGCCGGAATTAGCTTCAGGAATTTTGCCGCGGAGATCAGCACCGGGTTTTCGGCCTCAACATAAAACTCCTGTTTAATAAAGCTGATTTTGGGCGAGAGCCTGATTTCATCCGCTTCTTTGATGCCGCAAAGAATTTCACCCAGACGTTTGCCGGTTTTCTTTGTGGAGATCACGTTGTCTTCATCCATGGGCCACATGCGCACAAGGCCGCCGATGGCGCCCACAAAATAGCACAGCTCCGCGCCCTTCTGCCGCATGACCTCTTCCGCTATGTATGCCGGGAAGTCGGCGCTCACAAGCGAGTTTTTGCCCTCAAGCGATTCGGAGTGTGATGCGAAGTTGACGAAATAAATCTGACGCGTGCCGTCATTGGGCACAAAGCGCAGGCGGGTGAGCGCGTCTGAAAAAACCTGGGGCTTGCGGTCGTCGCGTTGCATGCCTTCATCCGCCTTGCCATAACCGAGATAAAGGCTGCCCTCGCGGCGGTCCGCATAGGCGTCTTTGATTGCAGCTTTAATGCCGTCATACACCTTGCGCATAAAGGCCTCTGAGCGGCCGGAGCGCGGAATCGGGCCCCACATGCCCATGGTGTCAATGCCCGCGTGGTTGTGCGTGGAGCAGATGTTCATGCAGCGGCAGCCGGTTTCTTTCACAAAATCGGCAAGCTCCGCTTTCACTCTGTCAACGTCATATTTAAACAGGCCCACGCAGTCCACAGCGCAGAACACAAGGCCGCCCCTGCCGGAATTGTCGTCGATCCAGACGGCCTTCGCCATCATCGGGTCAAGCACGCCGATGGCGGGGTTGAAAGCACGGTAGCCCGCGACATAATATTTCTTTTTGCCGGGAATCGGCTCGTCCGGCATTGTCTGCGCCTTGCCGAAGCCCATGGTGAAAAATTCGCTTTTCGCTTCGCTTACTTTGTCAAATACACCGTCCGGAAGCTGGGGCGGCGGGCTTTTCTTTGCCCTTTTCCCGCCGACCTTTGTGATACGCTTTGCAAGAAATCCGACAGCGGAAGCTGCAAAATCCATAAAAATCATCCTTTCCCTCATGAAGAATCGCTTTTTCTCAATTCCCGTCCTTTTTCTGGTTCAATAAATAATCATACTCTAAAATCGGTAAAAAAACAAGAGCAATTAATATATAATTTTCAGCTCAGCGCCGTTAATCGCTTCGTCAAGCATTGCCTGATCAAACACACGCGCCTCAGCCTTTGCCGCCGCCTCTATCGTCGGGCGGGTTCTGGGGTGGCGGGGCGTGAAGATGGTGCAGCAGTCCTCATACGGCTGGATGGAAATGTCAAAGGTATCGATTTTGCGCGCGATGGTGATGATCTCTTCTTTATCCATGCCGATGCAGGGGCGGAAGACAGGGAACTGCGCAACCGCGTCTGTGCACGCAAGCGCGTGAAGGGTCTGGCTCGCGACCTGCCCCATGCTTTCGCCTGTGATCAGTGCGCCGCAATGTTCCCTTTCTGCGATTTCGTTTGCAATGCGCATCATCAGACGGCGCATGACAATGGTGAAGAATTCTTCGGGGCACCGGCCGCGCATATGCTCCTGGATCTGCGTGAAAGGCACGGTGAACAGTTCGATGCGGCCGCTGTACTGCGCAACCTTTTTCAGCAGCTCGTGCACCTTCATTTCAGCCTTGGGCGAGGTGTAGGGCGGCGAAGCGAAGTGCACGGCGATGAGCTTGATGCCGCGTTTGGCCATCATCCAGCCCGCCACGGGGCTGTCGATGCCGCCCGAAACGAGCAGCATCGCCCGGCCGCCGGTGCCCGTCGGCATGCCGCCCGCGCCGCGCCGCTGGTTGCCGTGAACAAAGGCGCGGTTGTCGCGGATTTCAACCGTTACGGTGACTTCGGGGTCATGCACGTCAACGCGCAGGTGGGGGTATTTTTCAAGAAGAACGCCCCCCAGCTCACGGCACAGCTCGGGCGAGGTCATCGGAAAGCGCTTGTCGCTTCGCTTTGCCTCGACCTTGAAGGTCTGCGCGGCAAACAGCTCGTCCGCCAAAAAGACTTCCGCCGTGGCCTTGATGTCTTCAAAATCCTTTTTGCACGAAGCCGCGAGAGAAAAGGCCGCAATGCCGAAAATTTTTGCAATGTCTTCACAGGCTTCGCGCAAATTTGCCTCTGCGGTTTTGGGCGTAATCATAATGGTAGACTGGGATTTTTCAAAATAGAACTCTCCCAGTCTGCCGGTTTTTTGTTTGATATTTTTGATGAGCATGTCCTCAAAGGTGGAACGGTTGAGGCCTTTGAGGGCAAGCTCACCGTTTTTGATCAAAATCACTTCCTGCATGGTTTTTACTGTCCTTTCAGCGCTCAATGAGCGGCTTATATGGTTATCGCCTGAATTTCACAATGGCTTCGTTGATTTTTTCTGCAAGTCGGTCAAGCTCATCCCTCGTCGTAAACCGTGAGAGGCTGATGCGCACGGCGGAGTCCGCGCGCTGGGAGGAAAGGCCCATCATGCGGATGACCTCGCTCTTGCGCCCGCGTTTGCAGGCGGAGCCGGCGGAGATATAGATTTCAAAAGAAGAGAGATAGTTGATCAGTACCTCGCTCGGAACGCCGAGCACAGAGATGTTGATGATGTAAGGCAGCGCGTTGATCGGCGAATTGACGGTCACGCCGGGCATGGAAGCGATTTGGGTCAAAAAATGCTCGCGCAGGTAGGAAAGCTTCACCTGCTCCATGCCTACGTCCGGCAGTGCGGCGGCCGCGGCGCCAAAGCCCGCAATTGCCGGCAGCGCCTCCGTGCCCGAAACAAGGCCTTTTTCCTGCCCGCCGCCATAAATATAGGGGGGCAGATTCAGCCCCTTGCGCACATACAGCGCGCCCGCGCCCTTGGGGCCGTGAATTTTGTGCGAGCTGACGCTCATGAGGTCAATGCCCATCTGGGCGGGCTTGAGTTTGATTTTGCCGAATGCCTGCACCGCGTCGCAGTGAATCAGGGCGGGCGAGCCGCTGCGCTTGACGGCGGTCTGTACCAGATGAACAGGATTTATGGAGCCGATTTCATTGTTGACGGCCATAATGCTCACAAGAATTGTGTTTTTATTGACCGCGCGGAACAATTCCTCCTCAGAGATGTTGCCGCTGCGGTCAACCTGCAGCCGAATCACCTGCGCACCCTGCGCTTCAAGCTGGCCGATGGGCTGCAACACACTCGGGTGCTCGATTGTTGTTGTGACAATGGTGTTGCCTTTTCTTTTATTCAGGGCGGCGGCGCCGAAAATGGCTGTGTTGTTGGCAATGGTGCCGCTGGGCGTAAAAAAAATCTCGTCATCACTGCAAGATAATACGGTTGCGATTCTTTCCCTCGCTTTATTTAAATGGCCTAAGGCCTCTATGCCGAGTTTGTGCTGCGAAGAGGGGTTACCGTATGACATCGTCATCATTTTGGCGGCCTCATCCGCTGCGGCAGCGCATGTTTGTGTGGTTGCGCTGTTGTCAAGGTAGATTTCCAAATGTATCCCTCCAAAAGATATACTATTATATTATACTATAAAACACCTGTAGTGCAAACAGTTTTTCTGAAATAATTTTTGCTCGTTTTTTTCAGACTTTTAATGGATTGTTTATTTTTTGGCGATTGACATAATGAAATAATCAATATATAATAAAAACAGCGTTTTGCAGCGGATAATTTTATAAATAGACACAAGGCAGTCTGTTTGTGGACTCTGCCTTGCCGCGCGGCTTTTTGCAGCGAAAAAAGAAGAATTTCTTTTTGTGAATTTGTCGAGGGGGTTATGCGCTGCGGATCTCAGTTTTGGAAGTTGAACGAGAAGGGATGGTTAGATACATGAAATCAACCATGAAAAAACTTTTGGCGCTGGCAGTGGTTTTTGTGCTGCTGGTTACGGCTGTTCCGCTTGTCTTGCCCCATGCCTCTGCGGCGGGCGCCGTGCCGCAATTCAGCGTCAATTCCGTTGTTGTAAAAAACGGCAACAGGTTTTATTTGAATTTGATCGCAGAAAATTTGGTGGATATGCAGGGCGGCGCATTGTTCATTACCTATGACAAGACCGCCTTTAAGTTTGTTCGAGCCACACAGGCCGGCGAAGAGAATTATCCGGCCGGTTTGAAT
This sequence comes from Oscillospiraceae bacterium, assembly GCA_031270605.1. GTDB lineage: Bacteria > Bacillota > Clostridia > Oscillospirales > Acutalibacteraceae > JAISXG01. The sequence goes on from JAISXG010000030.1 coordinate 18,100, forward strand.
ATTGAAATTGGCAAAACACACGACGACACAGCCATCAGCTGTGTGTTCACGCATAACGATTCTTTCAGCACGGAAGCCCTGCTGCTTGCCCAGCTTGAATTCGAAAGTCTGAGTGAGCCGGGCGCGGGTTCCGACATGTCCGACGTAACGGTTGCCGTTGATCATTTGTTTGTCAAGCAAAGCGGCAAAAGTGTGAATATCGCCAATCAAATCACGGTTGCCCCCGCTTCGGTGACGGCAGTGGACTATGCGGCCGGCGCAAGCCTGTTTACCTATACAAAATCAAGTGACGCGGTCACGATTACCGGCTATACGGGGACATCGCCGTATGTTGAGATTCCCGAAAAGATTGAAAGTCTTCCCGTTACGGCAATCGCCGCCAATGCGTTTGCGAACAAGACCGCGCTCAAGCAGCTGATCATTCCCGGCGCGGTGACGCAAATCGCGCAGAGCGCTTTCAGCGGCGCTTCAAATCTTGAGCGTGTGGATGTCGCGATGTCAACCGAGGGCACTGTGCGCTATTTCAGCGATGCCGACGGCGTTCTTTACCAGTGGAGCGAGAGCGGCGAGACCTTGTCCTTGTTCTTCTATCCGCCCGCTTCAAAGCAGGTGTTTTTCCACACGGGGGATCTGACCTCTTTGCCCAAAAACGCTTTCAGCGGTTCAAAGAGCTTAAAGCTCATTATTCTTGGCGCCGCGATGAAAACAGTGGAGGACGGCGCGTTTTCAAATCTTCCGAATGTTTCAAAAATTAATGTGGAAACAGCCAATACGGCTTTTGTTTCTGTTGACGGGGTCTTGTTTAACAAAGGCAAAACAAACCTCATCAGATACCCGGCAGCAAAAACCTCGACCAGCTTTACTGTCGACGGTAGTCTGGCGGCGGTTCAGACTGCAGCGTTTGACGGTGTGAGGACGCTGAAAGAAATTAAAGTGGAATCCAGAAACCAAAATTTTAAGGCAGACAACGGTGTGTTGCTGAGCTATAAACAGGATATACTTTGGTTCTATCCCGGCGCAAAAACAGAAACCACATATACAATTCCTTCTACGGTAACTACACTTGCCGATTTCGCTTTTAGCACGGCGACAAATTTGAAAAACCTTTATACGAATCAACGCATCAGAACTTTCCCCGAGCATTTTAATTATCTTACTGTGCCGTCTGGCCTGACGGTGCGCCCTAAGGGCTCATGGACGATTCGTGTTTACGCTGATTCACCTGCGGACACTTATGTGAAGAGTCAATCGGCTTGGCTTGCTTATGATTATTACAGCGCGACTTTGCAGACGCCGTCGGCCACGATTTCTGTTTTTGGCGCTTCTGAAGATATTTCCGTAAAGGTGAACAGAAACGGCCATGTGTTCAAGAATGTTTCGGCCCCGGTCACCTCGGGCGACTACACGTTCAGCAACGATACGCTGGTGATCAAAAAAGCCTATCTCGATACGCTGAAAAAATCTGAGAATGTGGGCAAGAGCGTTGTGTGGACGCTGAATTTTGAAACCGGCGCCCCTGCGACCTTTACGATTTATATTACAGAGGGTACTTCTGTTATGACAGGCGACCTGGATGGCGACGGCAAGATTACCGCCGCAGACGCGAGAACCGCGCTGCGCGCCTCTGCGAAGCTCGTCACGCTCACAAGCGCGCAGACCACTGCCGCCGATGTGGATAAGGACGGAAAGATCACGGCCTCTGACGCGCGCACCATCCTGAGGGTTTCTGCAAAGCTGCAGACATTTCCGCAATAAATAATTGAAAGGGCTTCTTGAGAAGGGTTTGCTGCTTTGCATAAAAGCGCAGGCCCTTTCGTTTGGAATATGGGTTTTTTATGAAAGAACAGCTTTTGGGGTATTCTAATTCTGATATTTGCAGCCGCATCGACCACACGCTGCTGCGGCAGGACGCAACAGCGCCTGAAATTGAAACGCTCTGCCGCGAGGGTATTGCGGGCAAGGCGGCTTCGGTTTGTCTTCCGGCTTCGTTTGTTTCGTTTGCCGCTGATTTTGTGAGGAAAGAGATCGCGGTGTGCACCGTTATCGGCTTTCCGAACGGGTATTCCACCACTGCGGCTAAAGTGTTTGAAGCGCACGACGCGGTAAACAACGGGGCGGATGAAATTGACATGGTCATCAATATCGGCTGGGTGAAAGAAAAAAAATACAAAGAAGTGCTTGAGGAAATTGTGGCCGTGAAACAGGCCTGCGGCCGCAATATTTTAAAGGTGATCATTGAAACCTGCCTGTTGACAGACGAAGAGAAAATCGAGATGTGCAAAGTCGTTGCACAGTCCGGCGCGGAGTTCATCAAAACCTCAACGGGCTTTGCGGGCGGCGGCGCGACGGAGCATGACATCCGCCTGTTCAGGCAGCACGGAGAGGGGCTTTCGATAAAAGCCGCGGGTGGCGTGCGCGACGCTGAAACGGCGGCACTCTTTCTTTCGCTCGGGGCCGACAGGCTCGGCACAAGCTCTCTTTTGAATGCGCTGACGCAAAACGGTGGCATGGCGACGGGCAGCTATTAAAAACTGAAATATTCAGGAAAGGTGAATGCCATGAATGAGCAAAAGATGTTTCATGTGCCCGCAGGGGCGGGGGATGCGGGCGAATACTGCATTTTGCCCGGCGACCCGGGGCGGTGCGAGCGCATTGCCGCCTGCTTTGACGACTTTGCCTTTGCGGGGCAAAACAGGGAATTCACTCTTTTCAGCGGGCATTTGGACGGCAAAAAGGTCAGCGTGTGTTCAACGGGCATCGGCGGCCCCTCTGCCGCCATTGCGATGGAGGAGCTTTTTCTTTGCGGCGTCCGCACCTTCATTCGTGTGGGTACCTGCGGCGGTATTGCCGAGAGGGTCAAGAGCGGCGACTGCATCGTTGCCTCCGCCGCCGTGCGGCAGGACGGCACAAGCAGGGAATATGCCCCCGTTGAATTTCCCGCTGCGGCGGATTTTGCCGTTGTTTCGGCCTTGGCGGAGGCCGCGAAAGTGAAAAAATATGTTCATCATGTGGGTGTTGTGCAAAGCAAGGATTCATTTTATGGCCAGCATGACCCGGGCAGAATGCCCGTTGCTTCTGATTTGGCAGAGAAGTGGGAAGCATGGAAGCGCCTCGGCGTGCTCGGCAGCGAAATGGAGTGCGCCACACTGTTTACCGTTGCCGCTGCTTTGGGCGCGCGCTGCGGCGGGGTGATGCATGTGGTTTGGAACCAGGAGCGAAAATTGAAGGGTTTGTATGAAGAAGACGCGCACGACGCCGGCCGCGCAATTGTTCTTGCAGTAGATGCAGTTCGGCTTTTGATTCATAACGAATAACTTTTATCGCTGTTTTTCTATGTATTTGATAACTATTATCTCAAAAGAAAGAGATGTTTATGAACGAAGAAAAAAAGATGAGGTTGACTGTTACCGCAATCTCGAACGGGCGGCGGTGCAGGCACGGGCATAAAGTCGGCGACACATATATTCTGTGCGGCGATGAAGTCGCGGGGCTTTGTGCAAGAAACAAAAAACAGGTGCTGCGATTGCTGCATGAATTGTCTGACGGCGGTATCTTGGTGTGCCCCGACCGCGCGGTAACATTTGCAGTGGATTATGTGGAATAGGTGAAGATGGATAAACTGCCAAAATTTGTAAATGATATCAGCGACTTCATTTTTATGGAGGATACACCTGAGGAATCCGATATTATCTTGATTCCGGGCGGCAGCTATCCTGAAATTGCCGAACGCGCGGCTGAGCTTTATCACGAGGGCTATGCGCCTTATGTTTTGCCCTCGGGGCGCTTTAGCATCAAGGTTGGCCGTTTTTGCGGACCTGCGGTAAAGGCCGGAGCCTATAATGGCGATTATACGACCGAATGGGAGTTTCTTGCCGATGTGCTCATGCGAAACGGTGTGCCGGAGCATGCGGTTTTAAGAGAAGACGAATCCACCTTTACGAAAGAAAACGCAGTGTTTTCAAAACGTTTGACCGACTCTTTGGGGCTGCGGGTGAAAAAAGCGATTTTGTGCTGCAAATCTTATCACGCGCGGCGCGCTTTCATGTGTTATCAGACGGAATTTGAAGACACGGAGTTCTTCGTTTGCCCTGCGGATGTGAAGGGGATTGATAAGCGAAACTGGATGCGCAGCGAAGCGGGCATCAGCATGGTGATGGGCGAACTGCAAAAATGCGGCGGGCAGTTTCAAGATGCTATTCAAAAACTGTTTCTATAAAATTTTCAAATTCTGCTTTACATCAGTTATATTATAAAGTAAAATATAAGAGCTTTTATGGTATATTTTTCTTGTAGTTGAAAGGATTGTTAAAATTGTCTTCAAAATATAAACGCATTATGCTCAAGCTCAGCGGAGAGGTTCTTGCCGGTGAAAAAGGCTTTGGCATTGATTATGGGACGGTTGAAGCGGTCTGCTCTGTGATTGCCGCCTGCGTGCGCGAGGGCGTGCAAATCGGCATTGTTGTGGGCGGCGGCAACTTTTGGCGCGGCAGGCAAAACGGCGAGATGGAGCGCACAAGGGCGGACAATGTGGGCATGCTCGCCACGGTGATGAATTCCATCGTGCTCAATGATTCCCTTGCGTTGCTGGGGGTGGACGCGGTTGTGATGTCGGCGCTTGAAATGCCTAAATTTGCCGAATACTTTACACGCGATAAAGCCGTGGCTTATCTGGATGCGGGCAAGGTCGTGATTTTTGCCTGCGGCACCGGCAACCCGTTTTTCAGCACGGATTCCGCGGCGGCGCTGCGCGGGGCTGAAATCGGCGCGGAAGTGTATTTTAAGGCCACGAATGTGGACGGCGTGTATGACAAAGACCCCAACAAGTTTGCGGATGCCGTGAAATATGACGCACTGACCCACGACGAGGTGCTTGCAAAAAATCTCGGCGTGATGGACGCAACCGCCGCGGCGCTGTGCCGTGACAATGCTCTGGCGGTGCTGGTGTTCAACCTGACGCAGCCCGAGAATATTTTAAAAGCCGTCACGGGTGAGCGTGTGGGAACATTGATCCAATAGCTTAACAGAAAAAACGCCCGTCGGCAGGGCTACAAAAATGAACATAAAACGGAGGTTTGATTATGGAAACAGTATTTGCCAACACCAAAGAGAGAATGGAAAAAAGTGTCCATGCGTTAACCAATGAATATGCCTCGATCCGTGCGGGCAGGGCGTCGGCCGCTGTTCTTGATAAAATTCATGTCGACTATTACGGCGTGAACACGCCCATCAACCAGCTTGCCGCGGTTTCTGTCGCAGAGGCGCGCATTCTCACCATTCAACCGTGGGACGCAAAGGTGTTGAGCGGCATTGAAAAGGCAATTCAGGCGTCCGACCTCGGCATCAACCCGCAGAATGACGGCCGTGTGATCCGCCTGACCTTTCCGCCTCTCACCGAAGAGCGCCGCCGCACCCTTGTGAAGGATGTTCTCAAGTTTGCCGAAGAGGGCAAAATCGCCGTGCGCCAGATTCGCAGGGATTCTATTGAGAAGCTCAAGAAAATGAAAAAAGCCTCTGAAATCACAGAGGACGACCTCAAATTCGGCGAGGGCGAGCTGCAAAAAATCACAGACGATTTTACAAAGAAAATCGACAAGCTCGCGTCGGCAAAAGAAGCCGAGATTATGGAGATATAATGATAGCCGATTGATTATACTGTATTTATAAAATAAAATTAAGGGTGCAGACGCATTGAATAGTTCACTTCCTCCCAAGGAGTTTTTTCCCCGGCATATCGGCATTATCATGGACGGCAACGGCCGCTGGGCGACCCAGAAGGGCTTGCCGCGCTCCGAGGGGCACAAGGCCGGGGCCAAGGTGTTTAAAAAAATAACCGAATATGCGGTGGACTTGGGCATTGAAAGCCTGACTTATTATGCTTTTTCCACAGAGAATTGGCGGCGGCCTCCCGAGGAGGTCACCGCCCTTATGGCTTTGTTCAGAGAGTATCTGGAAGAGGCGGAAGACAGAAAGCTCGAGAATGAAAAAAAGGGTATGCGCATAAGATTTATTGGTGAAACAGACACGCTGCCTGAGGATATTGCGCACAGGATGGAAACCACCGAGCAGGAGAGCGCCGGCAAAAATGCCGCCATTGTCAACATTGCCATCAGCTACGGCGGCCGGCAGGAGATTCTGCATTCGGTGCGCGAAATCGCGAGGCAGGTTGCCTCCGGCGCGCTTTCACCCGAAGAAATCACGCAGGAGCACATTGAGAGCCACCTCTATACCGAGGGCCAGCCCGAGCTTGATTTGATCATTCGCCCCAGCGGCGAGAAGCGGCTTTCAAACTTCATGGTCTGGCAGTCGGCCTATGCGGAGTTTTGGTATTCTGACGTGCTTTGGCCGGATTTTACCGAGCAGGATTTCAACAGGGCGATTTGGGATTTTGCAAAGCGCAACCGGCGGTTCGGCGGCGTGTGAGCGGCGCTTGCGTGTGATAAAACATGTGCCGCGTGGATTGCTGCGGCTTGGCGGCGGGGCTTTGCCGCAGGAAAGGACAGAGTTTGAAATGAAACAAAAAATTATAACCGGCATTGTTTCGGGTATTGCCTTTATCGGCATTCTGTTTGCCATCAATACGGTAGTGTTCCCGTTCGTGATTGCGCTGCTTTCGGCAATTGCCGTTTTTGAAATCGGCAATGCCGTGCACCTCAAAAACAGGCCGATCCAGGTTTTGAGCATTGCCGTCGCGGCCTTTGTGCCGCTGCTTGTGGGCTTTGACTGGCAGATTCCTTTGATGCCCGCGGTCACGGCCTATGTCATTCTGGTGTTTCTGTTCATGCTCTTGCAATATGAAAAAACCAGGTTTGAGCACGCGGTTTTCGCGCTGTTTGCTTCGCTGATTGTGCCCTATGCGTTTTCGACGATTCTGCTGCTGCGCGATGTTGACAAAACCTTTTCGGGGGTTTACACAAAAACCGACGGCATCTTTTTTGTGATTCTCGGTCTGTTCTGCGCGTGGCTGACCGATATTTTTGCTTATTTTGCGGGCAGCTTTCTCGGCAAGCACAAGCTGGCGCCGAAAATCAGCCCCAAAAAGACCATTGAGGGCGCGATTGGCGGCATCGTTGGCACAATGTTGCTGAATGTGGCGCTGCTGGCTGTGTTTAATAAGTTCTTTTTTGAACATACAGTCATTTCTTATTGGGCAATCATCCTTACCTCGGTGCTGCTGGCGATCATCAGCATTTGCGGCGATTTGACGGCTTCGACATTGAAGCGCAATTATAACATCAAGGATTTCGGCAGCCTGCTGCCCGGCCACGGCGGGATTATGGACCGGTTTGACAGCTATCTGTTCGTCATGCCGGTGCTGTATTCTGTGATTGTGTTTGTGAACAGATAACAGCTTGAACAGAAATTTGTTCTTGCTGTGAAAGGATCGTCATAATAGTGAAACATGTTGCGATTTTAGGCTCGACAGGCTCTATCGGCGTACAGTCGCTGGACGTAATTCGCAAGCGCGGCTATCGCGTCACCGCCCTTGCCGCCCATAGGAGCGCCGCCGAGCTTGAAAAACAGGTTCGTGAATTTCGCCCCGCCTGTGCCGCAATGCTTGATGAAGCGGCAGCGGCGGAGCTGCGTGTGCGCGTTGCGGACACAGGCACGCGGGTGCTTTCGGGCCCCGAGGGCGTTTGCGAGTGTGCCGGCGGGCAGGGCACGGATGTTGTAATCAACGCGATTGTCGGCCTTGCGGGCCTGCGCCCGACCCTGCGCGCGCTCGGTGAGCAAAAAACCGTCGCGCTCGCGAACAAAGAAACGCTTGTCGCTGGCGGGCATCTCGTGACGGGGCTTGCGAAGCAAAACGACGTTTCCATTTTGCCCGTCGACAGCGAACATTCGGCCATTTTTCAGTGCCTTGAGGGGCGGCCGCCTCACAGTGCGCTCAAACGGATTATTTTGACCGCTTCGGGCGGGCCGTTTTTTGGCAAAAGCCTTGACGAGCTGCGCAATGTGAGCGTAGAGGATGCCCTGCGCCACCCCAACTGGGCCATGGGTGCGAAAATCACGGTGGACAGTGCCACCATGTTCAACAAAGGCCTCGAATTGATTGAGGCGGTGTGGCTGTTTTCCGTACCGCCCGAGGATGTTGACGTTGTGGTGCACCGTGAGAGCATTGTGCACTCACTGATTGAATATGACGACAATTCGGTCATCGCGCAGCTCGGTTTGCCCGACATGCGCATTCCGATTCAATACGCGCTTACTTACCCGGAGCGTTACCCTTCGCCTGTGGGGCAGCTCAATCTTGCGGCGGTGGGCAAGCTGACCTTTTTTGAGCCGGATTACGAGGTCTTTGACTGCCTGAATATTTGCCGCGAGGCGATTGCCCGCAGCGGGCTGTTCCCGGCGGCGGTGAACGGCGCGAATGAACAGGCCAATCAGTTGTTTCGTGAGGGGAAAATTCCGTTTTTAAAAATTCAGGAGCTTGTGCGGGCAGTGATGGAAATTGTGCCCGAAAAAGCTGAATTTTCGGTTGAGGATGTGGAAAGTATAGATAGTGCGGCGCGAGAATTTGTGAATTCCCGGATTTGAGCGCATGTTTTCAGTATTCACCGAAAAATTGACAAGATTTTGCAGCGGTTTATGCTATAAAATCTTTAGGGAAAGGATTTGACTCTTATGATGCAATTGGCTTTTTCGCTCTCACAGGCGTGGGGGAAGGTCTGGCCGATTTTGTTTGCGATTTTATTCTTTGGATTTATCATTCTGATTCATGAGTGCGGCCATTTTTTCTTTGCGAAGCTGTTCAAGGTGAAGGTCAACGAGTTTGCCATCGGCATGGGGCCGAAAATTTTCAGCAAAAAAGGCAAAGAAACAGCATATTCGCTGCGCGCGTTCCCCATTGGGGGCTTTGTGAGTATGGAGGGCGAGGATGAAGAGTCCGCGGATGAAAACTCCTTTCAAACGAAGAAGGCCTGGCAGCGTTTTATCATTATTGCCGCGGGCGCTATCTGCAACCTGATTTTCGGTCTTGTCTTGATTGCCGTTCTGCTTTCAAAGCAGGATCTGGTGGGCACAACGCAGGTTCTTCGTTTTGAAGAAAATGCCATCAGTGATGAGTCTGGCCTTCAGGTTAACGATGAGATCATAAAAATCAACGGCTTGCGCCTGTATTCAGACAGGGATCTTTCTTATGCCCTCATGCGGGGCGACAACACCTCTTTTGAGTTTGTTGTGAAGCGCGGCGGCGAAACGGTCGTTTTGCCGGATGTACAGTTTGCGGCCACGGAATATGAGGGCCGCACAATTGTGAGCCAGGATTTTTATGTGCTTGGTGTGCCAAAAACCTTCGGGAATATGTTTACCTCCACCTTTGCCGAAACGGCCTCCATGGCGCGGCTTGTGCGGCTGAGCCTTGCGGACTTGATCTCTGGAAAATACGGATTGAAAGACCTCTCCGGCCCTGTGGGTACGATGGAGATTATTGCCGACGCGGCGACGGACGCGGCGACGGGCAAAGAATACGGCCTTGAGATGATCGTTACGATTATGGCGTTCATCACCATCAATATCGGCGTTGTGAACCTCTTGCCTATTCCCGCGCTGGACGGCGGGCGGCTCGTGTTTTTGCTGCTCGAAATCATTCGCCGCAAGCCGGTGCTGCCAAAATATGAAAAATATGTCCACGCCGGCGGGCTGGCGCTGCTCCTGGCGTTTATGGCGTTGATTACGCTGAAAGATGTAATCTATTTATTTAAATAAGGATTTATATCAATCTTAAATAAAGCCGTCGATATCCTTGCGGTTTGTTTTCCGCCGGAGTGCGCGTCAAAGCCTTGAAAGGCGCCCAGCCTGTCTGCGGTTTCGCCACACCCTCTGACGAAAAATATCCTCGCAAACCGATTCGACTCTTTTGTTCGAGATTGGTATTAAGTGATTGTTAAGATGCATAGAAGAATCAGCAAAGAAGTGAAAATCGGCGGTCTGGCTTTGGGCGGCGGCGCTCCTGTGCGCGTGCAGTCCATGCTGAACATGCCCTCGGGCGATGCGCAAGCCTGCCTCGCGCAGGCGCAAGCCTTGCAGGATGCGGGCTGTGAAATCGTTCGCCTTGCCGTTCCCGACATGCAGAGTGTCAAGACCATTGCCGCGCTCAAAGAGCGGCTTTTGGTTCCGATTGTGGCGGATATTCATTTTGACTACCGCCTGGCACTGGAAAGTGTGGCCGCCGGGGTTGATAAAATCAGGATCAACCCGGGCAACATCGGTGACGAAAGTCGCGTGAAGGCTGTTGCGGACGCGTGCCGGGCGAAGAGCATTCCGATTCGCATCGGGGTCAATTCAGGCTCGCTTGAAAAAGAGATTCTGGCAAGGCACGGCGCACCCACGCCCGAGGCGCTTGTTGAGAGCGCCCTGTTTCATGCCTCGCTTTTAGAAAAATTTGATTTTTCGGATATCGTGATTTCGATAAAATCTTCAGATGTTGTTCGCACCGTGCGGGCCTATGAGCTGATTGCCGCCCGGTGTGATTACCCGCTGCACCTTGGGGTGACGGAGGCTGGCACCGAGCGCATGGGGGTCATCAAATCCGCCGTGGGTATCGGCTCGCTGCTGCTGCGCGGCATCGGCGACACCGTTCGGGTTTCGCTCACGGCAGACCCTGTTGCCGAAATTCACGCGGCCTATGACATTCTGAGTGCCGCCGGTGTGCGAAGCCGCGGCGCGAAGCTGATTTCCTGCCCGACCTGCGGGCGCACGAAAATTGATTTGATCGCCCTTGCAAATGAGGTGGAAGAGCGCTTGCGGGGGTACGATATGGATATTACCGTTGCCGTCATGGGCTGCGCTGTCAACGGCCCGGGCGAAGCGCGTGAGGCGGACATCGGCATTGCCGGGGGCGACGGCTGCGGCCTTTTGTTTCAAAAAGGTAAGGTTGTGAAAAAAGTTGCCGAGGAAGAGCTTCTGACGGCGCTGTTTGAGGTAATCGACAGGATGCGTGAAGAACATGAACAAGCCTGAAAAGAAAAGCAATGAAAAATTTTGGCTCAAGCTTGACAATGCCGCCAAAATTTTTCCGGGACAGAACAAGTCAAAATGGTCCAACATTTTTCGTTTTGCACTTACGCTGACGGAAAAGATTGACCCATGCCTGCTTGAGCAGGCGCTGCAGGACGTTCTGCCCCGCTTTCCGTGCTTTGACGTGCGCATTCGCCGTGGGATATTCTGGTATTATTTTGAAAAAAACGCATATAAGAACCCTCCCGTGATGCCCGACATTAAAAACCCCTGCCACCGCGTGAAGTTCAACGAAAACCGCTACTTTTTGTTTCGTGTATATTACCACGAAAACCGCATTGCCGTGGACTTTTTTCACGCGCTCACAGACGGGTATGGCGCTTCTGTGTTTGTTTCAACCCTTGCCGCGCAATATTTGCGCCTTTTGGGCAAGGAGATCGGCGTGGGCGGCAGTGTGCTGGATTTGCATGAGCCGCCCAGCGAGTCCGATCTGGAGGACGCCTTTGAACGCTTTGCTAGCTCGAAGGTCAAGGCCAAGCGGGCAGACAGCTTTGTGTATCACCGAACGGGCGAAAAAATGCCCGCGCACAATGTGAACGTGACCACGGGCTATATCCCGGTGGACAAGCTGCTGGAAACGGCCCGCGCCCATTCGGCCACCATCACAGAATACCTTGCGAGCATTTTGATGTATGTGCACTATCAGCGTCAGCTGGCTGAGGAGCGCAAGCAAAAGGAAGTCAGCGTGCAGATTCCCGTGAATTTGCGCCGGCTGTATGACACAACGACCCTGCGTAATTTTTCCCTTTGCTATTCTGTCAGGATTGACCCGAATCTGGGGGAATACACGTTTGAAGAAATTTTGAAGCAGGTTTCGCTGTATCTGCGGTATGTCAACAATAAAAAGCAGCTCAACGCCATGATGACGGCGAACATGGGGCTTGAGCGCAATCCCGTCATGCGCGCAATGCCGCTTTTTATTAAGGATTTGGGCATTGGCATTTCATTTTTGATTACGGGCGAGCAAACAACCACCGCGCTGCTGACAAATCTCGGGCCTATTTCTCTGCCGAAGAATATGGAGCCGTTTGTGCAGCGCGCCATGTTTATGGCCGGGCCGGGCGTGCTCAACGGCGCGAGGCTCGGTGCGGTTTCATGCAAGGACGTGTTTGCCGTGACCTTTGCGAATATTTATAAAAACAGCGACATTGAGCGAGATTTTTTCACGGCGCTTGTGAAGCGGGGCTTGCCGGTGAGAATTGAAAGCAACCGGGATTAGTGATTTACCCCAAATTTTAACTGACGCAAGTCGCTAGGTCTTGTGAATTGCAATGACTGATTGATATTATTTTAGGGGGGAAGAGAATGTCCTATTGCGTCAATTGCGGCGTGGAGCTTGACAAGAGCGCAAAAAAATGCGCATTATGCGCCACTCCCGTTGTGAATCCCAATGAAAAGAATGAAGAGCACCCGCAGGCTCCGCCCTATTCAAGCACGCTTGTGATTCCGAAGGGCGTCAGCCGAAAATATGTGGCGTTTATTATTTCTATGGTGATTTTGATTCCCAACATCGTGTGTGTGATTGTGAACCTGTTGCTGCCGCACACGGGCAGTTGGTCTGTTTATGTTGTGGCATCGAGCGCTTTGGTGTGGTTTTTGTTTGTGTTTCCCTCCTTGATGAGCCGTTCCCATCCCTATATTCTCCTGAGTGTGGACACCGTGACCTCGCTGCTGTATATTTATATTTTCTATGCCCTGAACAAGCAGGAGGGCTGGTTTTCACGCGTTGCCGTGCCGCTTGTGGCGCTGTTTTCGCTCATTTGCCTGTTTATGGTCAAATGGCTGGCAAAAGAACGCGACGGTGTGCACATCGCAATGGTTGTGCTTGCCGAAATAGCGCTTTTCAGTGTGTTCACGGACGCCGTCGTCAATTATTTTTATGTCACGGGGCGATTGATTTTTGTTTCAATTCCCGTTTCGGTCTCTTGCTTTGCTTTGATTGGATTTTTTGTGTTCGTTGCAAAAAACAAGCGTTTCCGGGCTTGGCTTTCGCAGAAATTTTTTGTGTAGTATAATTAGGGGCTGTTTATTATCAAACAGCCCCTAAATCACAGTCAAACGATAACTATAGGTTTTTTAGCTAACGGTATTGCCGGTTACGCTTGGGAGCGTAACCGGCAAAATTTTTTATACTGATTTTTGTCTGGATTTTTAGCAAGAACTCGTATTAGCGATAGATGATGTCTTCTCTTTTGGGGCCGTTTGAAATCATGGTGACAGGAATACCAATTTGCCGCTCAATAAACCGGACATATTCCTTTGCCTTTTGAGGGAGCTGGTCAAAGCGGTTGATGCCGCGGATGTCGCATTGCCAGCCTGCAAGATGCGTATACACCGGCTTTGCCCGCGCGAGCTTTTGCGGCGGGGGAAAGGCGGTCGTCTGCACGCCGTCAATCTCATAGGCCACACAAACGGGAATGCTATCAAGATAGCCGGGCACGTCAAGCAGCGTGAGCGCGACCTCGGTCGTGCCCTGCAAAGCGCAGCCGTAGCGGCTGGCTACCGCGTCAAACCAGCCCACCCGGCGGGCACGTCCCGTGACTGCGCCATACTCGCCGCTGTCTCCGCCGTTTTGGCGCAGCGTCTCGGCCTCTTTGCCAAACAGCTCGGTGACAAACGCGCCCGCTCCCACGCAGGAGGAATAAGCTTTTACCGCCGTGACCACCCGTTTGATTTTATGCGGCGGAATGCCCGCCCCCACGCAGGCATAGCCCGCCAAAGGGGAGGATGATGTCACAAAAGGGTAAATGCCGTTGTCGATGTCCCGCAGGGCGCCGAGCTGACCCTCCAGCAGAATTTCTTTGTTTTCCGCAAGCGCCGCTTGTATCAGCGCGGTTGTGTCGGTCACAAAGGGGCGGAGTTTTTCTTTGAGCCTGCCAACATAGAGCAAGAGTTCTTCTGTGCCGGGAATGCCTTTGCCATAGACCGCTTGCGCCTGCGCGGCTTTTATCGAGTTAATATCTTTGATTTTTTCTTCAAGACCGTTTTCATAAAGCTCACCCAGCTGAATGCCTGTTTTGAGCGCTTTGTCGGCATAAAAGGGCGCGATGCCCGATTTTGTTGAGCCGAATTGACGGGCGCCGAGTCGTTCCTCTTTAAACTCGTCAAACAAAATGTGATAAGGCATCACGATTTGCGCGCGTTCTGAAATGAATATTTTTGGTGCGGGAATCCCCTCATTGTGAAAGATTGAGAGCTCTTTCAAAAAAGTTTCGGCATGAAAGGCGACGCCCTGCGCGATGATATTCGTGGTGTGGGCGTGAAAGACACCCGAGGGCAGAAGGCGCAGCACATGTTTGCCATAGCCGTTGATGATGGTGTGTCCCGCGTTTGCGCCGCCCTGATAGCGGACGACCAGATTGGCCTTTTGGGCAAGCGTGTCTGTGATTTTTCCTTTGCCCTCGTCACCCCAGTTGCCGCCGACAATTGCAGTCACCATTGGATATTCCCCCTTTCTAAAAAGCTGGAAAGGCTTTTTGTCAAGACAGTGTAAAGCATAAAAACAACCTCCTGATAAACTGTTTTGGAATCATGACCCGATCACAGTATATCAGGAGATATATTATAAGTAAAATATATAATTATTATATTTATAATAATAAAAACTTATGATAAAATCAATTCAAGCAGTCTGTCAGACGCTTTAGAGATAATATCATATTTTTGAACAATGCAGATGTGGCGTTTGGGAAGGGGAGTTTGCAGCTGCAGCAGAGAAAGGAGGCCGTTTCCCAGATCTTCCTGTACAAAGTCTTTGACCACACAGCCGATGCCCAGGTTTCTTTTTGCAAACTGGGCAATCAGGCGGCTGGTGGCGAGTTCAAACTCGGGGTCGGGTTCCGAGTTGTTGCGGGTGAAATAGTCGTCTATAAATTTTCGGGTGCTCGTGTTCTTTTCAAGCAGAATCAGCGGCTGCTGCGCAAGCTCATCGCGGCTTAAAGCTATGCCGAAAAGATGTTTGTAGCTGTTTGCGGCAATGAAAACATCCTCAATCTCCCGCACAGGGGTGACCGCAAAGGCGGCTGTTTCCTCAAACGGCTCGCTCACGGCGCAAAAATCAATCTCACCCTGCCGGAGCAGGCGGAGCGTGTCGGGTGTTGGGCCGTTCGTGACTTGAATTTTTATGCCCGGGTAGCGTTTATGAAAATTTTCAAGATGCGGCAGCAGAAAAAACTCAAGCGTCATGTCGCTCGCGCCGATGCGGATCTCACCGCTTTCAAGGTTTAACCGCGCTTCAAGCAGCTTTTCAGCAAGGGTGATTTCTGAAATGCCTCTTGTGATATGTGTGTAAAGCAGTTTACCCTCCTCTGTGAGGAGAACGCCCTTTTTGGTGCGGATAAACAGTTTGCACCCAAGTGAGGATTCAAGCTGATGAATCATCTGGCTGACCGCGGGTTGCGAAATACGAAGCAGCGCCGCGGCTTTTGTGATGTTTTGATGCTGCGCCGCAAGCTGAAAGACTTTATACCAGTCATAATTGATTTGATTCATAAATTCTCCTTATATGATAGCGGGATGTTATCACTATAACTGATTTTATTATAAAGTAAACTTTTTCATTTGCATAGTGGTTTATGAATAAAAACGCTCAAAATAATGATAAAGATGCAAATAACAGATTTGTACATTGATTTTTTTGCGAAAATATCGTATACTGATAACAATAATTGGCAACTCATTTTGGAGGTGGTTCGTTTGAGCACGCAAACAGGCAAACGAAAAAAAAGCACTGCAAAAAAGTTTATGGTGGCGGGGGCGGTCGCCGGGACCACATATTTGGTCGTCGGCAATGCGCTGCTTGAGGCCTTTATGGCAAGGCCTGACCTCAAGCGCCACAAAAAAGACCATTATTCGGTCGCGCCTTCGGACGCGGCAAAATACAGGCAGGACCCGGAGTCCATTCCAAGCCCGGAGGACTGGTTTTTTGCTTTTGCAGAGAAGACAGAGCTTGTGTCTTTGCGTGGCGAAACCATCTATGCGAATATCGTGCGGCAGGACGCCCCCGCCCACAAATGGGCCGTTTGCTGCCATGGCTATACCAGCCGCCCCTCGCACTATGCGCAGCGGGGCTGGGAGCTTCATAAGATGGGCTTTCATGTGCTGTTCCCCAGCCTGCGCGGGCATGGCGACAGTGATTCGCGCCTTGCCTCAATGGGCTGGCACGACAGGCTTGACGTGATTGACTGGATCACTTATATCCTGACCCTTGACCCCGAAGCGCAGATTCTTCTTTATGGCGTTTCTATGGGTGCCGCCACGGTGATGATGACGACGGGGGAGACGCTGCCTGAAAATGTGAAGTGCGCGGTGGAGGACTGCGGCTTTACGAGCGTCTGGGATGAGTTTCGTGTGCAGTTCGGCAAAACGGCGCATTTGCCGGCGTTCCCCTTCCTCAATGCCGCTAGAACAGCGGGGCGGCTGCGGCTGAAATATGACTTCAAAGAGGCCTCCGCCCTCAAGGCTGTGCGGCGTTCAAAGATTCCGACGCTGTTTATGCATGGCGACAAGGACGATTTTGTGCCGTTTTGGATGCTGGATGTGCTCTATGACAATGCCGTTTGCCCGAAAGAAAAGGTTGTCATTCACGGTGCGGACCATGCGGCAAGCCATGAGGTTGACCCGCAGCTTTATTGGAGCAGCGTGAAGCGCTTTGTTGAAAAATATATAACCGAATAAAAAAACGGCGGAGCTACCGTAATGTGCAGCTTCGCCGTTTCTATTATAGCCGATTAACTTGGAGATGAGCGAAAAGATTGCGAGGATATTTTTTGTTTTGCCCGTGCACTTGTGCGCGTGCGCCCGCCGCGGGCAGGCTTTCAGTCCTGTAAACAAGCTTTGCCTGTTAAGGTGGGCAACACAGCAAAACGAAAAATAGGCACAAGGTTTAGCGCAGCTTCAAGTTAATTGGCTATATAAATCAGGTTATACTGTTTTCAGGTATTCCTTGAACAGCAGTGTCAGTTCGCGCATCTGCTCAATTTCAACCTGGCGGTTGCGGGGGAAGTCCGCGACGTTTCTTGAGCGGGTATTGATTTTGATGCCCAGCCCGTCAAGGCCCATGTAGTATTTCGCGTTGATGGGGTAAACCTGGCACTCCGCAACGGAGAAGAATCCAACAAAGTTTTGCAGCAATCTCGCACGTGCGGGATTTTCTTTGTAGATGCCGCAAAGCTCCGCATAAAGCTCGGGGTGAAAGTTTGCCATAACGCCCGAAAAACCGGCGCAGCCAAGCTCAAGGCTGTCTAACAGCAGGGCGCAGTTGGCGTTATAGATTTTGAAGCTGGAGCCTTCGGCGGCTTTGAGCTTTTCTTTGATCTGGCCGAGGTCGCAGCAGGTGTCTTTGAGGAACTGGAAGCGGCCGTCGTCCGCCATTTCTTTAATTACAGCGGGGGAGAGCAGACGTTTGTAGGGATAGGGGCATTCATAAACGCCGAGGGGGATTTCGGGCAGGCTGTTTGCGACATGGAACATGTTTTTGAGATAAACGTCGTCGCCCTCATCCTTTGCCGCGAAGCGGTTTGAGATGAACACATAAGCGTCTATGCCGGTGGCGATGAAAGCCTTTGCCTCTTCAATTTGTGTTTCGAGGTCGTCCGCTGTGTGGCCCGAGGCGATGACGGGGAAGCCCTTCGGCACATGCTCCATCACGAATTTGAGCACGGCAAGGCGCTCCTCAAAGCTCAAAAAAAAGATTTCGCTGGACTGGCAAATGGCAAACAGGCCGGCAACGCCCCGGTCGATATACCAGTTGATCATCTGCTCAAGGGCAGGGTAGTCAACCTTGTTGCCGTCTGTGAAGGGGGTGAGCATGGTGGGGTAAACGCCGTTCGGGATTTGTTTCTGCATGATAAGTGATTCCTTTCTTTTTCTATGCGTATTGCGGCCAAAGCAGGATTTTTGGCCTCTATTAAAAGGCGAACAGGGGGTTTTGCCGGCGGATTTCTTTCATTGCACGGCTCACGGCAAGGGCAAGCTCCTGTGCCGCATAATATTCGTCTTTGTGTGTTTCGGGCTGATTCACATAGTTATAAAGCCGCTGCGCCTCAACGGCCATAATGGTTTGGCGGCTCTCCTCACCGAAAATCTGCTGGGTTGTTCCGTCAGAATAACAAATGCGAAGGCCGTTAAAGAGCGAGAGTGTATCGATTTGCAGCGTGCCGCGGTCACCATAAATTTCAGAGGGGGCGTAGTGCTGGCCGACCTTTGAGTATGTAAGGGTAATTTGCTTGTCGTCGTACATGAAAATGGAGGTGCCGTAAGCATCCGCCCCCGTTTCAAGAAAGCCCGCGGCTGAGCGGATTTCTTTGGGGTAGCCAAACAGGGCGATGGCGGTATAGACGTTATAAACGCCGATGTCCATCAAACAGCCGGCGCAAAGCTTCGGGTTGAAGATGTTCGGGTGCTCGCCTGCGAGCACCCGCGGGTATTTTGACGAGAGCTGCGAAAAAGCGAGGTGCGCGGTTGTGATGCGGCCGATTTTTGGCAGTGCGGCGAGCAGGGCGCGGTGGGCGGGGGAGTGCAGGAACATGATCGCTTCCATATAAACAAGCCCCTTTGCCCGCGCAAGGTCAATCAGCTCGCGCACCTCTTCGGGGTTCACGACAATGGGCTTTTCGCAGATGACGTGTTTGCCCGCTTCGAGCATTTTTTTGCTCTGTTCATAGTGCAGGCTGTTCGGCGTGCCGATATAAACGGCCGATATGTCCGGGCAGGCGGCCAAAGCATCGAGCGAATCGAAGGCCAATGCCGCCGAGTGCTTTTGCCGGAAGGCCTCGGCCTTCTCAAAAGAGCGTGAATAGACGGCACAAAGCTCCAAATCGTCAACCAGAGAGGTGGACTCGATAAAGGCCTCTGTGATCCATGAGGTGCCGATGGTTGCGTATTTCAAAATGACCTCCGTTCCGCTTTTGCCGAAAACGATTGCGGCGCACAAGCAGGGCGGCGCAAAGGGGCGTTTCCTCCCGCTTTTCGCCGCTGATATCCTTTAAATAATAACACAATTCTTTGAAAAAAGATAGACATAGATTGAATTTTATTGTATACTCAATGGGGAAATATGCCTTTGGCAGGGGACGCTGCCGGCAGAAAATGATTGCAAAAGGATGGTTGATGGTTATGTATGAGATCAGGCCCTACAAAGAAAAAGACAAGGCGGAGGTGCAGCGCATTTGCCTGTTGAACGCGGGCTGTATTGACAAGCCCCTTGAAAAGCAGCGTTATATTCTGATCATGTATTGCAACTATTACATTGAGCAGGAGCCTGAAAACTGCTTTGTCGTGACAAATGAGGAAGACAGGGCCGTTGGCTATATCATTTGCAGTGAAGATTATGAGAAATATGCCGAAACTTTTAACCGCGTTTATATTCCGCAGGCACAGTGCCTCGGCAACCGGCAGTATATGGACGCGAAGCTTGACATGCTGTCTCATGCGTTATTTAAGAAGAAATATCCTGCGCATCTGCATATTGACATAGACCCGGAATATCAACGCATCGGCGCGGGCAGCAGGCTGATGAACACCCTGATGGAGCACCTGCGCACAAAGGGCGTTCACGGCTTGATGCTGGTGGTCGGCACAGATAACCTGCGCGGGCGCAATTTTTATAAAAAGAACAAATTTAAAGAGCTGATGGTCACAAAATCGGGCACGGCGATGGCGATTGAGATCTGAGCTGCGGCGGCAATGCATAAAGTATTTTTTGCAGTGGATTATGGTCTGCCGTGTTTTGAAAGACAGAAAAACTTTTTAAGAATACGGCGGATCTAATTTTGGGAGGTAGCATATGGGTACGGGGGAAATTATTCTGTTTATTCTGATGGCGGGCATTTCTGTTTCTTATGGCTGGGGCATGCGCGGCACAACCATCGGCGGTGAAAAGGGCGCAATGCTGCCCGGTGCGATCATGGGTTTGCTGATTGCTGTTTTTTCGCCCTCACCGCTGCTGCGCGAGCAGTTCTTTATGCTTTCGGGCATGGGAGCCATGGCGATGTATCTCGGAGGCTGCATGACATATGGCGAAACGCTGGGGCTGACGATGAACACCTGGCCGCCCGAAAACATGAAAAAGGGCCTGATTGCCGTGTTTGTGAAGGGCGGCATCTGGTTTTCGCTTTTTGGCGGGGTCATGGGCATGTATCTCACCGCGTCTGCGGGCGAGGTGTATAAAACGCTTGATTTTGTCGTGATGTTTGCGCTGATTCCACCGCTTGCGCTCGGGGGCTATTTTCTCCTGAACAAGCCGCTTGACCCTAAAAACAACAAATTCCCGAAGATTTATTTTTCAAAAACACGGCAGGAATCCTGGGGCGGACTTTTGGGGATCTTGCTGTTGATGGTCATTATCATGTTTCTGCGCGGCGACTGTTTCGCGCTCAAGCTCATGCTCGGTTCGGGGCTTTCGGGCGCTGTTGGCTGGGTGATCGCGCAGCTCTTTCACGTTTATGGCCGCCACCCGAAGAAGAACGGCAAATACATCTTTCCGTGGCTGCAAAAGAAAAAGCTGATGGAAGCCTGGAAGCTGATGGAGTGCGTGCTGGGCGCGATCGGCGGCATGGGCATTGCGCTGACGCTTGTGCTGCTGCAGGGTGATCTTGAGAACATTGCCGCCGCGCATGTGCGCAACGGCGCGCTGTGGAGCCCGATTGCGGGGCACGGCACGCTCATTACCGCCGTTTGGATGGGGCTGATTGCCCTTGACATGCTGCAATTTGTGTTTCGTGAGCCGCTGAAAAAGCCGCTGCTTGAGAAATTGCTGAATAAAAAATATATCAACAAAGTGCAGTATAAAAAAGAGCTTGCCCGAACGAAACAGTGCGAGGCCTCGGGGGCTTTCAAAAAATACAGACTTCTGGTGGAGGGCTTTGAGTTCCCGCTGTATTCGGTTGCGCCCATGCTGTTCGCCCTGCTCGGGGTCAAAGAGGTCGCGATGCTTGCCTCGTTCTTCGTTGTATATTGGGTGATCGTGCAGGAGACTGCTTTCTTGAATTTCAGCCTTTATAAAAATAAGCACCTTTTCAGAATCGTGACGCTGGGTCTTGGCGCCGCGGTGGTGATTGCGCAATTCTTCTTTGACTGGACGCCCGGCATCAAGTCGACCATGCTGATGTACGGCCTGTTTTATGAATTGATCACCCTCGCCTATCTCGTTCGCAAGGTCGCGCTTGACAGACCCGCCGGCAAGACGCCGAAAAAAGGCAGGCTTCTCGCGGTGTATGGCGGCATTGTGCCGGTTCATATTGCGTTTTTGGTCATGGTTGTAATCATGGCGGCGTTTGTGTTTCTTTATGTTTAGTTTGCTTTGATAAAGTGAAAACGGATGCGGGGAAATGCCCGCATCCGTTTTTTTATTATTATTTAAACATAAAGCTTGAGCCATTTCAGCACATCCGCATAGACCTTTTCTTTGTCGTCCTCCTGCAATATCTCATGGCGGTCATTGGGGTAGAGGATGACGGTCGGCTCGATGCCAACCTCTTCAAGAGCATCCGCCACGGCGAGCACGCCCTTACCGTTCCCGCCGACGGGGTCTTTCGCGCCTGAAATCAAGAGAACCGGCAGATCCAGCGGCAGCTTTGACGCCCAGTTGGGGCGCGAGGCCTCAAGGCCGATAAAAATCAAATCACGGATGCCGCCGAGCTTGAGCGGCGCGCCGCAAAGCGGGTCGTCCCTGTATTCTTCGCGGTTTTCCTTGTCTCTTGAAAGCCATGCGAGGGCGTCTTCTTTGCCGTCTTCAAAGGGCAGGGATTGCACGCGCCCCAAAACGTCCATAAACGAACCCGCGCTTTTGTCTGCGCCGAATTTTTTCACAAGCTTGTCAAGCGGGCCTTTGACGGCGGCGGCCGCAACGGGGAACTGCCCGGTGCCGGAATAAATTGCCCCGGCGAGCGTGTGGCCGAACACCGCCGAATAAACACGCGCACAGAATGAACCCATGCTGTGGCCAAAGAGGAAATAGGGCAGGTCGGGAAAGCGCTTGTGCATAATTTTATAGAGGATGTGCATGTCGTCCACCATTCTGAAGTGGCCGTTTTTTTCAGCCAAATACCCAAGGTCGCCAAGGGCATTGACCGATTTGCCGTGGCCGAGGTGGTCGTTGCCGCACACGACAAAGCCGTTTTCGGCAAGAACGCGGGCAAAATCGTCATAGCGCTCAATGTGCTCTGAAACACCGTGGGCGATTTGCAGCACCCCCACGGGGGATACCTTTTCGTCCTGCCAAATCATGGCTCTGATTTTATTTTTGCCGGTGGATGAGTTAAAATAAGCCTCTTTTCGGATGATTGCCATTTTTCACAATCCTTTCGTCGGTTAAATCAGTGGTTCCTTAAGTATATGAGAAGTTCTCAAGTTTTGCGGATATTCTTAATATTTTTCGCGCCGAGGATGCCCGCACGGCGGAGATATTTTCAACATCAGCCGCAGAAAACGGTGCGCCCTGTAACTGGATCAGGCCGGCAGAAGCGCGCAGCGCCGTTCGTGCGTCCGCCGCGGTGATCGCCGCATCGCCGTCGACGTCGCCGTTGACAATGACGGTGTAGTAGCCGATGTGCCGCGTGCCGCTGTAAACATGAACCTCTGTTCCGGTGCCCACATAATCGTTGGCGTTCAGCTTTTGCCCTTTTATGTTCAAAACTTCAAGGCTCAGTGATGCGTAATTTTGAATAAAATCAGAAACGCGCTGCTTTTGCGCAACATTGCGCACAGTTCGGTTTTCGTTATCAAGGCTCAGGTGGTTGCCCGCAAAGATAATGGTGATTTCGCCGGGGTCGGAGGGCGTTTGGGGCTGCGGCGGCTCGGCGGCATAGGCCGTTCTCGAGATCTCGGGGTATTCCACCTGGATCTCAATTGTTTCGCTCCGCGAGCCGGAGATGATGGTGCAGGTTGAGATCACATTGAATGAGAGATGGCTTTGACTGAACGTTCTGGTCTGAGAACCCCTGCACAATGTGTCCGCCCCCGCGAGGAAATAATCATAGAGGACAGCGCCGCCGTCCTGATCGCCCCACGTTACGTCAATGGCATACCAATCGCCGTCCTCCATTTGCACATAGTTCCACATATGGCTTTCTATGGAGGAGGCGACGCCCTGCCCGCTCACAAGCACACAGGGAATGCCCTCGCGGTCGCAAAGCGCTTTGAACGCGCGCGCATAGCCCTCGCAGACAGCCGCTTTGTCAACAAGCGCGCCATAGGCGCTGTGCTCGGTTGTGTTTGAATCCACATACCGCACGGTGTCGCACAAATAGTCATAAATCGATTTCAGCTTTTCGTAGCGTGTGCCGCCCGTGGCCGAAAAACCGTTCATGGCAGTGCTGAACTTGCTTTGCGCAGAAGAGAGGCCTTTTTCATAGGCCTTGTGCACCTTCGGATATAAAATGACGGAGAAGTCATACCGCAAGGAATTTTTTCTCAGATAAAGAAACCCCGCTTCCATTTGCTTGTCAAGCCAGAAGACGGCGGGCTTGTCATAGTTAAATGCCGCAAGCGCCGCATAAAGAGAGGTCGCCAGCTTTCGGTAAAAGGGCGCGAACTCAATGCTTGAAGTGACACCGCCAGAGCCGACGCTTTTCGTCAACTCCAAGGGAAATATTTTTTCTACTTTATAGATGTACGCGCCGTCCGCGGTTTTTTCGCAAGCGGTTAATGTTTGGGGCGTGAGGGCGCACAGAGCGTTATAAATTGTTTTTGCGTCAGCATCCAGCTGGCTATAATACCGGCCTTCACCGCTTGAAGCGCCAAAGGCCGAAACAGGAAAAAGACATGCGAACAGGAGAATAAAAGCCAAGACAAAAGCCGCATTTTTGTGTTGATTTTTCATTTTTCATCATCCGTTTCTTTTAAAGACGCAAAACCGGCCGCGGTTTTCGCGCCTGTCTGTTCCCATCCACTTGCATTTTCTCTTCAAAGTGCCTGCAGAAGCCCCCTCGTTTTCTCACCGGCACATCCCAAAACAGATGACTATTGATTTGTCAAGCTTCAAAAAGATATATTCTTGCTTCATAAGGCCGCAGGGTGAAGGCGTTGCCCGCCGGGGTTGCCGCGTCTTTGTAGTTTGTGAGCGCCAAGGTGCCCTTTTGCAAATCAAAGCCCTCGGGCGCTTTGAATGCAACATTCTTTGCAGAGAAGGAGTTGATGACAAGCAGGCGCTTGCCCTCATAGTTGCGCTCATACACAAACAGCTCACTGCTGTCTGCATTATGCTCTTCGTAGTCGCCGTAAATGACGACCGGGTTCTCTTTGCGGAAAGCAAGCAGCTTTCGGTAGTAGTTGAGAATGGAGTTTTCGTCCTGCTCTGCCGATGCCACATTGATTTTTGTGTAGTTGGGGTTGATGTGGAACCACGCTTCTTCAGCGGTGGTGAAGCCCGCGTTGTTTTCAGCTGACCACTGTACGGGGGTGCGCGCATTATCGCGCGAGGCGTACATCGCCAGCTTCATGATGGTTTTGTCTTTGAACCCGAGTTTTTTACCCAGACGGTAGTTATTGAGGGTTGACACGTCCTGATACATGCCGATTTCGGGCAGGTTGATGTTGGTCATGCCGATTTCCTGCCCCTGATAAATAAAAGGCGTGCCGCTCTGGCAGATGTACATCGTCGCGAGCATTTTTGCGCTCTCTTCGCGAAATTCTAAACTGCCGTAGCGGTCAATGATTCGGGGCTGGTCGTGGTTCTCGATATAAAGCGCATTCCACGCCTTGCCATAGAGCTTTTTTTGCCAGTTGGTATAGACTTTTTTGAGCTTCTTCAAATTAAACGGGCGCCTGAACCAGCTCACAAACAGGCAGTCCGCCTCCATGTGCTGAAAATGGAACATCATGTTTAGCACCTGTTCGTCGCCTTCGGCAATGTGCTTGAGCGCTTTTTCGGGCGTCATCATCGGCGCTTCGCCCACGGTCATGCAGTCATATTTTGCAAGCACATCCGTTTTAAATTCCATGAGGTATTCTTTGAGGTGCGGGCCGTCGCTGTAGTGCTCAAAGCCCGCCGCGACGGGCAGCGGGATGCCGTTGGGCAAGTCCGCGGGCTTTGAGATGAAGGTGATGACATCCTCACGGAACCCGTCGACGCCCATGTCAAGCCAGAAGCGCATGATGTCTTTGACCTCTTCGCGCACACGGGGGTTGTCCATGTTCAAATCGGGCTGTTCGGTGGCGAACAAATGGAGATAGTATTCGTCAAGGTGCTCGTCATATTTCCAGCCCGGTTCCGAGAAGGTGGATTTCCAGTTGTTGGGCGGGCGTTTGCCCTTGCCTTTGCGCCAGATATAATAATCGTGATAGGGGTTGTCTTTGCTTTTTTTGCTCTCTAAAAACCACGGGTGCTGGTCTGACGTGTGGTTGACGACTAAATCCATGATCACACGCAGGCCGCGTTTGTGGGCTTCGTCCAGCACGGTTTTGAACTCCTCAAGCGTGCCGTATTCCGGGGCGATGTCGCGGTAATCGGCGATGTCGTAGCCATAGTCCTTTTGCGGGGATTTATAAAGCGGTGAGAACCAGATCGCGTCCACCCCGAGGCTCTTGATGTAGTCAAGCTTTGAGAGAACCCCCTTGAGGTCGCCGACGCCGTCGCCGTTGCCGTCGCAAAAGCTGCGGGGCCAGATTTGATAGACGGCCATTTCTTTATACCAGCTTTTTTTAATTTCAGCTGCCATGCGAAACTCCCTTTCTGAAAAAACTTACCGGTGATTCGTCACAATCAACAGTATCATACATCATAATTATAACATTATAGTAAAAAAATGTAAATATGCTTTGAAAAGAAAAACACGCTCCGAAAAGACAGAGCGTGAAAGAATTTATTGTATACTATTTTTTATCCAAAATCCCAAGGCTGTCGGCTGGTGCGTGAATTTTTCTTTCCCACATCACGATCAGCGTACCCTCGCGCACACTCACAAATGCTTCCCGCCCCAAAAATTCGTTGCTCACGCCCCGGGGCATGGTGGAGAAAAGCGTTGCGTCTGTCAAAGAATATTTCAACCCGCGCTCATACACGCCGATGGATTGTTCAGAATGGCAGAACACCGAGATATAACCCGCGCAATCTTTTTGAAACGAGAGCCTGCCGTTTTGCAGCGCCGTCGCCACGATGCCCTCGCCGATCAAATAGCCCTTTGCGCCGGTTTCGGCAAGGTAGGCGAGGGTTTGCAGGTTCGCCTGCGTGTGGTCAAGCCGGCCGCCCAGAGCGCCGTAAATATGAAACTCGCGAAAGCCCAGCTCCAAAGCGGTTTTGACGGCGAGCATCATGTCGGTATCGTCTTTTTCAGGCTTGTGGCGGATGATGTTCGGGTGGGCGGGCACGTCGGGAAGGGAGTCGAAGTCCCCGAGGAGCATGTCCGGCATAATGCCAAGCTTTGCAAGGTGCGAGTAGCCGCCGTCCACCGCGATGACGTAGTCCCGCTCTGCTGTTTCAAAACGCCGCAAATCAAATGAGCCCGCGCCCACGATCAGGCAGCGGCGATCGTCCGGCGTTTGGTTATTCATTGCTTTCCTCCAGACTCGCGAGCGCACAGGATATCTCATTGAGCCGTTCCATCACAAACTGCTGGGCCTGTTTGTCGAAGATGTTCTTTTTCACTTCGACCCCCTGCGGGGATTTGATGTCAATCGTTGTGATGCCGAGCCGGTTGCCGCCGGGGGTGGAAACCTTTCGGGGCTTTCCGCCATATACATCCTCCCGCAAAAATCCCTGCAAAACACACCAGGTGTTGATTTGCGCGCCCGAAAGCCTTTTCATTTCGGGCGGCAGCACCGCGGCAATGCGCTTTGCCAGAGTGTTCACGCCCACCGCGTCTTCGCTCAGTTCAATTTGCGCCTGCTGTTCGGGCGAAACAGCGAAAGGCAGCTTGCCCGCAACGACAGTTTTTTTGGTGACGCCGCCGTTTGCGATGACTTCACCCAGCACGCCTGCCACAAACGAAAAACAGCGCTGCAGGCGCTCGTTGGAAAGCAGGGTGTCGAAAGGGACATTCTCGCCGGAAAAGGGGTCTTTGCCCGATGCAAGCTGCTCCATATAAAGCTTTGCGCGTTCCGTCAGCTCCTTGTTTTCCATTTGCAGCCCCCCTTATTGAAACTATGTTTGTTTAAAATTTCGCGATTTTTGATGCGGAATCCCTGTCAAGATAAAGGCTCCAGTCCGCATGCTGTTTGAGCAGCGTTGCGGGCACGGTGTTTATGAGGGGATTATTTAATGTTTGATATACCGCCTCGGCCTTTACGGCATAGGGCACGCTCGAAATGATTTTTTTGCACTGCATGATGCGGTAACAGGTCATGGAAACGGCTTGCTTGGGCACATCGTCAAGCGTGGGGAACCAGCCTTCGCCCACCTGCTGCCGTTTGCAGGTGTCGTTGAGGTTCACGAAAATATAGGCCTCTTTCGTGTCAAAATCCGCGGGCGGGTCGTTAAAAGCGATGTGGCCGTTTTCGCCGATGCCGATCAGGCCGAGGTCCACCTCGCGCTCCAAAAGCTTTTCAGTTAAAAAAGTGATATTCCCCGCCGTTCCGTCCACAAAATAGGCTCCCATGAGCGGCACTTTTGACACAAAGCGCTCCTGCAAATATTTGCGGAAGCTCGCGATGTGCGTGATGGGCAGGCCGACATATTCGTCAAGGTGGAACATCTCAATTTTTGACCAGTCGAGGTCTTGCGCGATGAGCGCTTCGATGGTGTCAAGCTGCGACGCACCCGTGGAAAGCACGATGCGCGCATAGCCCTTTTGGGCGAGCACCTCTCTCAAATATGCCGCCGCTTCTGCCGCTGCCGCGGCGCCGAGCCGCTTTGCGCTCTCTGCAATCACGATTTTCATGAATGGGTTCAATCCTTTCAATCAATAAAATATTATTCTTCCTCTTCGGGTTGGTCTTCATTCGCGCTGTCGATCCCTGATTCAAACACATCCGCAAACGCTTCGTCGCCGAAATCGATTTGCACCACAAACTTTTCCCTGTCAATTTTCAGCTGCTCGGGCAGTTGTATGGGGTTGAGTGTGTCGGAGATTTCGGGGACGCCCCGAATTTCAGGCAGAGCATCACTGTTTTCCTCAGCCGGTGCCTCGGGCGCCTCTGTTGCCGCTTCACTCTCTTCCTGCGGCGCTGCCTGCTCGCTGGCAGCGGGGGCGGGCGGGGTTTCATCCGCTGCCGGTTCCTCTGTGGTGTTTAGCGTCAAAAGCCCCTCCTTCGGGGGAAGGTTTTCGTGGATGGAATAGCTCAGCTCGGGCAGCTTTTTTCTGATGATCGTGATTTCGTCGCTCAGGCCCTCGTCCGCGACGGCACGGATGGTGTTCTCGCCCCGAATCAGGCGCACATCAAAGTGAAACACACCGGTTTTGCCCGTTTTCTTTTGTGCGCGGTGCTCTTTGCCGTTGACGATGAGCGCTACGGCGTTGCAGTTGGAATAGACTTTTATCGTCGCTTTTCGCTCTGTGCGGACGGCGTAACGCCTGCTTGCGATATAAACAAACCGCTGGCGCGACCACTGGGATTTATAAAAGTAGAAGGCGTCCTTTTTTGTTTGCCTGTCATAAGAAACAAGCCCCATGTGCGAAAGCGGCGTGCCGGTTTTGGGATTTGGCTCCGCAAGGCTGTAATCGAACATCGAGGCCGCGAAGCTTGCCCACAAAAAGTCGAACTTGTTGATTTCGGCAAGCATTTTTTCGTGGTAAAGCGCTTGATAATCCTCCGAAAAATCGCCTGCCTGCGGGTTTTCGCTGTGGTAGCGCACAAGGCCTTCCGCCCCGTATTCAGAAACGGCGAGGGGAATGTCGGGGTGAACGCCCGAAAAATTCATGGCCCATGCGGAGAAGTCTTCCGGCCTGCCGTAGTCCCAGCCAAGATAGACGTTATAACCGACCAGATCCGAAATTTCGTTGATGCGGCTTTCGGCGGGCGTCGCCATGGTGTTGGCGGACGCCGTGAGCAGGTATTTGTCAATTTGCTTGACCATTCTGTTGATGGCTGAAAGCTCGTTGAAAATGTCCTCGCTGCTCTCGCTGTTTTGAATGTCGCTGTGCACGCCGAAAAAGCAGATAGAGGGGTGGTTGTAGCACTGCTTGAGCATCTCAAAAATCTGCTGATGGATGTTGCGGCGCGTTTCGGAGCTTGCGGAAATTTCAGACACGACGGGCAGCTCTGTCCACACAATAATGCCCTCTTTGTCGCAGAGGTCATAAAAATGCCTGTCGTTTTGATAATAAGGCAGGCGCACGGCGTTGGCACCCATTTCTTTGATCAAGCGGATGTCGGCAAGCTGTTCGTCGTCCGTCATGGCCCAGCCGGAACCGGCCCTGTCCTGCTGGCGGGTGACGCCGCGCAGCGTTGTGCGCACGCCGTTGAGATAAAAGCCGCTTTCGGGCCGCACCTCAAGCGCGCGGAAGCCGAAGCTGATCTCTTCAGAGTCGAGCAGCTCGCCGTCGCGCAAAAGCTTTGCCTTGAGGGTATATAAATAGGGGTTTTTACGCCCCTGCCAAAGCTCCGGGTCCTTGATGGTGATAATCGCATCGGGCTGTTTTGGTGGCACGGCGGCGGAGCCCACAGCGCAGCCGTTCGAGTCATAGACGGTGTAGCTCACAATGTCGTAGTTGATAGGGCTTGCGACCTCGGCCGTCACGCCCACCTTGCCGCCGCTTTTTGTGATGCGCGGCACAACATAAATACCGGGCGCGCCGTAATTGTCAAGCGCGAAGTGCGTCGCGCCCGCGATCACAAGGTTCACGTCGCGGTAAATGCCGCCGAACGAGAGCGTGTTTTCGCGCAGGGGATAGATGGACTTGTTTGCGCTGTTGTCGGCGGTGACGGTGATGACATTTGTTTTGCCGAAGGTGACAAAAGGGGTGATGTCAAAGCGAAAAGCAGAGTAGCCGCCGTGGTGCGTGCCCACAAGCGTGCCGTCGATAAACAACTCGCAAACGGCGTTCACACCCTGAAACTCAAGATATATCCTGATTTTGTCAAGCTCCGCGGGAACCGGCAGGTCTTTTTGATAGGCGCACTTTCTGCGGCTTGTGTCAGCCCTGCCGTCCCTGCCCTCCACGGTGTTCCAAGTGTGCGGCAGGTTTACGCGCTCGGCGTCAGGCAATCGTTGCCCCAAGTCCCCGGGCACTGTTTTTGAAAACAGCCAGCCCTGATTGATGTTAAACACTTGTTTCATTGCCATCCCACTCTTTCAGCAAAACATTCTTTTTTTATTATTTACTGCATCTATTTTGTGCCAAATTTGTGCAAAAACACGGCATTCATACTGAAAATATAACATATTTTCCCTGCGAATGCAAGGCGAGAAGCCACAGATTTTGTGTTTTATGGGCGTATTTTTACTATATTTACCCAAAATAGTCAGGTTTCTTGCCCGAAATGCGCGAGCAGGGCCTTGAGGTCTTCTGTTTTGCGCAGTTGCTTCATGTGAGACCAAAAGGGCGGGTACAGCGCGCGGTATTGCGCGGTGCCGAAGCGGCTGTCGATCAAAAGCACCATGCCGGTGTCCGTTTCTGTGCGTATAACTCTGCCCGCCGCCTGCAGCACCTTGTTCATGCCGGGAAAAACATAGGCATAGTCGTAGCCGCTGCCGTTTTTCTCGTTATAATAGTCACGGATCAAGTCCTGACGCAGCGAGAGCTTCGGCAGGCCGACACCCACGATCAAAGAGCCGATCAATCGCCTGCCCTTCAGGTCGATCCCCTCTGAAAAAATGCCCCCGAGCACGCAAAAACCGATGAGCGGCCCGGTGTTTGCTTCGTCAAATTCCTGCAAAAACATGAGGCGCTCGTCTTCCTTCATGGAGCCGCCCTGCAAAAGGGTTTTGACATGCCCAAAGTGCTTAATGAACAGCGAATAGACCTCGTGCATGTAGTCATAAGACGGGAAAAAGGCGAGATAATTACCGGGCATATGCGATACCGTTTCATAAATCAGCCGGGCAATGGGTTCATAGCTCTGCTCACGGTGGACGTATTTTGTGGAGATGCCGCAGTGCGCGCACAAAAGCAGGTTTTGCTGCTCGAAGGGGGAGGGGAGGCTGAGCAGAAAATCCTCTTCATTGCCGCCGAGGACGTCGCGGTGATAGGGCAGTGGAGTGAGCGTCGCCGAAAATAGAACGGCGCTCGTGCCGAACCGCAGCTTTTCAGCGATGATACCGGAGGGGTCAAGGCAGAAAAGCGTGATGGTCAGATCATTGCCGGATATCTCATAAATGCTTGTATAGTGTTCGCCGTATCCCTCCGCCATGAGCACAAACGCCGCAACGGTGAAATACAGTTCCAGCACATTGTCCGCCATTTCATCCGCCTCATTTGCCCGCGTGCCGCTGTGTTCACCGAGCCACTCCTCCGCCGCGGCAAGAAAGAGGCTTGCTTTTGCAGAAAGATCCGTGTTGAGCTCTTTTATGACAAGGCTTTTTTCACCCTCGTGCTCTTTTCGAAAGCCGAGGAGCAGGGCGTTGATTTGCGACGCGGCATTTTTCAGGTTCTTTGTGGCCCTGTCTGTTTGCGTGAGCGTTTTTTTCAGGCTGACGAAATCAGATTTCGAGAGCGATGCGGTGTACATGTCGCGCACGCGGTCGGCAAGGTTGTGAGCTTCGTCTATTAAAAAAACATACTGATGCTTTTCATTGTCCGCAAAAAAGCGGCGCAGATAAACGCTCGGGTCGAACACATGGTTGTAGTCCCCGATCACAAGGTCGCACCAGAGCGACACATCCAGCGCCGTTTCATGGGGGCAGACGCGGTGTTGTTGCGCATAGCGCGTAATGGTTTCCGGAGTGATCAAGTCCTCATGTTGGATGATATCGAGTACCGCGCCGTTCACGCGGTCATAGTGGCCGTCCGCATAGGGGCAATACTCGGGGTTGCAGATTGTCTCTTCGCAAAAGCAGAGTTTATCTTTTGCGCGCAGGGTGATGGATTTGAGGCGCAGACTGTTTTGCAGCAACAGGCGCACGGCATCCTCCGCCACGGTGCGTGTGACGGTTTTTGCAGTCAGGTAAAAGAGCTTTTCGGCTTTTTCTTCGCCCATGGCTTTGACGGAAGGGAAGAGGGCCGAAAGGGTTTTGCCGATGCCCGTGGGCGCTTGGGCATAGAGCTTTTTACCGTTTTCGATTGTGCGGTAAACCGCCACGGCAAGCTCGCGCTGCCCCTTGCGGTAACGGGGGAAGGGAAAGTCTGTCTGTTTGATGGCGTTGTTGCGCAGTTCCGCCCATTCTCGTGAAAAACGAAGCCAGACGGAATAAGACGCGAGCAGGCCCTGAAAAAACGCTTCGATTTCTTCAGCCGAAAAAATCCATTGCCGCCGCGCGGTTTCTTCGGTTTCCATTTGAAAATAGGTCAGCTGAATGCCGATGTGCGTCGGGGGTTCTTCCGCCTGTGAGAGCAGGATATAAGCATAGCACTGAGCCTGGGCAAGGTGCATTTCATGCTGCAGAAACAGCTTGTCCAGCGGCAGGTTTGTGGTTTTGATTTCGTCCACAAAAACCGTGCCGTCCCCGCGCTCAAAAACGCCGTCCGCCCGGCCGTGGATGATGACGGGGATGCCCGCGATTTCGGTTTGCACCGCGAGCGCCACCTCTTTTTGATAGCCCGCGTCCATCTCGCGCTGGATGCGGCGGTGGGCCGCCGCGCCGTCCTGCATGGCGGCGGAATCCGCATAACGGTTGTCGATACTGCCGCGGCGCAGCACCTGTTCGACAAGTGTGCGCACGGCGATTTTTTCTGTTTTCATGCGGCGGACGCTCCTTTCCGCTGTTCATTTTATAAAATTAATACCGAATAGGTCGCTTGACAATGCGGCGCATTTTTGTTATTATCTACAGACAACTGAATAAAAATTGGTTTTCTAGGGTTCCGTAATAGCGATATTAGTCTGGTCCGAGAGAAAACGCACAGTCAGGGCTGTGTACACGGTGGGATAAAAGCCTAGGAGTTTTCACAAGACTCCCAGGCTTATTTTTTTTGCAAGATAAGGAGATAAAACAATGTGGACGTTATTGATTTCAACCGTTTTGACAAGCGCGGCGGATTGCCTGAACCCGATTGCCATCACGCAGCAGTTCGTTTTGCAGGGCATGGTGAAAAAGCCAAGGCATATTTGGTTTTTTATCATTCCCACGGGTGTTGTGAACATGATGGGCGGATATCTGGCTTATTTCGGGTTCATCACCTTTATCGGCGGTTTTTTTAAGACGCTGACAGAAAAGTATGGGCCGGCGCTTTATACCGCCGAACTGATCCTCGGCATTGCTTTTTTGATTGGCGTGTGCTATCTTTTGCAGAGCACAAAAATAAAAGAACTGAAACAAAAGCTGCAGGCGCTGGATTCCGGGGGTGAAGGTGATGAAGCCAAAATAGCGCGCAGAGTCAAATCTGTTTCACCCATGGCGCTGATTATGCTGGGCGTTGGGGCGACGATTTCGGAACTGACGACCGCGCTGCCTTACTTTGCCTTTCTCGCAATCCTGTTTGAACATTCGCTTTCGCTGTTTCAGCTGACCGGATTTTTGTTTGTATATAACATCATTTACATGTCGCCGCTGATGGTTTTGTATTTTGTTTATATCAAAGCGCAGGATAAATTTGACCGTCTTTACACCGCGATGAAATCACAAATGACAAAATGGGCAAACATCATAGCTCCCGCGGCGGTTGGATTGATCGGCGTCTTTTTTGTGTATCACGCCGTGTCTCTTTTGTTGAAACAGTGAGGCTGCGCGGGGTGTTTCGACATCATCCGCCCCTGCCGCATGAAAAAAGACGCTTGCCTTCCAAAAAGACAGGCGTCTTTTATTTTTGTTAAAAGATGGCCGTTATGCCGAATATTCGGCGGTGATGTCTATTGAGAGTTCGACGCTTGTGACAGAGACCTTGCCGCTGCCCCCCTCGGTGAACGAATGCTTCACCTTTGTGATGGCGCCGGTTTGCGAATTGATTGTCACGGTGTATTTGCCCGCCGAAAACTCGTATTTCGGGTTTTCTTTCAAAGAGACGTCTAGGCCGAGCGCCTCTTTTGCAATGTTTGTGACAAGCGTTTTGGTTTCAGCATAGTCAATAAGGCCCACAAAACCGCCCTCGCCGTTTTTGACATCTTGCCCGGCTGTCGCGTTGTTCAGCGTGATTTCAAACACAAAATTACTGCCCTCTTGCTTTGGGGTCGCGCTGCTTACCATGCCGTCATTCAGTTTTACAAGATTGTTTGCCGCGGGAGCCGTGTCGTTCATCGCGGAAAGCGCCTGCACTTTAGCGTCATTGGTTTTGTCGCCGATGGGGAAGCCGATCTTGCATTTCGTCAGTTTTCTTGTGTAGGAAACCCTCTTCAGGGAAGAGGATTTGTCAAGCGCGCTGTTGAACATGCTGATGATACCCGCTTTATCTGTCGGCAAGGTATTATCCCCGGGTGCGGGCGAAGAGGTAGCCGGGTTGCCGGACGGGTCAATCGTGTCGGTCGGCTCAGTGCTGGTTTGCGTTTGGTTTGAGGGATTGCGGGGGTCGCTGGGGTCATAGATGATAATTTCAGAAGGCTGCGTCTGGGTTGTGGTTTCAGGCTCGGTAGGCGCGTTGCGGTAGCTGCATTCCTGAATGGAAAAAGCCAGAATCACGGGCAGAGAAAGCGCCAGAATTTTTGACAGATAATTTCTCATATTTTCATCTTCTCCATATGCATATAATTTTTATGCGTTTCGCGGCGCAGGATACATGCATACATACTATCAAAAAATCCTTGAAAAGTAAATCTGTTTTTGTGAATTTTTATTATAAATTGTGTGTTTAAGAACGAAAAAACTTTTATTCTATAAAATAGGAATTTAAAAAGTTGCGGCAGGCATTACCTTAAATGTTTCCTGAATAATTAGGCGCCTCTTTTGTGATGAAAACGTCATGCGGGTGGCTCTCAATAAGGCCCGCACCCGTGATTTTCACAAACCTGCCGTTCGCTTTGAGCTCTTCAATATTATGGCAGCCGCAATAGCCCATGCCGGACTTCAGGCCGCCCACCATTTGATAAATGGTGTCCGACAGCATGCCCTTGTATGGCACGCGGCCTTCAACGCCCTCAGGAACGAGCTTTTTATTATCCTCTTGGAAATACCTGTCCTTGCTGCCGGCGTTCATCGCGCCGATGCTGCCCATGCCGCGATAGACCTTGAACTGGCGGCCCTGATAAATTTCGGTCTCACCCGGCGACTCCTCGCAGCCCGCCACAAGCGAGCCGAGCATCACAACGTTTGCGCCCGCGGCGATCGCCTTGACGATCTCGCCGGAATATTTGATGCCGCCGTCGGCGATGATCGGAGTGTCATATTCCGCCGCGGCCATGGCCGCGTCATAAATCGCGGTAATCTGGGGAACGCCGATGCCCGCCACAACGCGCGTTGTGCAGATGGAGCCGGGGCCGATGCCCACCTTGACGGCGTCCGCGCCCGCGTCGATCAGCGCTTTTGTGCCGTCGGCAGTCGCCACATTGCCGCCGATGAGGGTGACGCCCGGGAACGCGGACTTCACGCTCGTGATTGCCTTGAGCACGTTTTTGCTGTGGCCGTGAGCGGAGTCGAGCACCAGCGCGTCCACGCCCGCTTCCACAAGAGCCGCGGCGCGTTCAATCACGTCGCTTGTGGCGCCCAACGCGGCGGCGCAGAGCAGGCGGCCGTTTTCGTCCCTCGCGGAGTTTGGGTACTGCACGGCCTTTTCAATGTCTTTGATCGTGATCAGGCCTTTCAGCATGCCGTTGTCGTCAACAAGAGGGAGCTTTTCAATTTTGTGCCGGCGCAAAATCTCCTGCGCCTGCGGGAGGGTCGTCCCGATATGGGAGGTGACAAGGTTCTCTTTTGTCATCACGTCACTGATTTTCACGTCAAAATCCGTCATAAAGCGCAAATCGCGGTTTGTCAGAATGCCCACAAGGCGGCCGCTGTGGTCGCAGATCGGCACGCCTGAAATTTTGTATCGGTGCATGAGCTCGTTGGCTTCATACACAAAATTGTCGGGAGCGAGATAAAACGGGTTTGAGATAACGCCGTTTTCACTGCGTTTGACCTTGTCCACCTCGCTTTTTTGCCGCTCGACAGACATGTTTTTATGAATAACACCGATACCGCCCTCTCTGGCAATTGCGATCGCCATGCGGGATTCGGTAACGGTGTCCATAGCCGAAGTCATAATCGGTGTATTCAAAGTGATGTTTGCGCTCAGTCTGCTTTTTAGGTTCACCTCTGCGGGCAGAACGTCAGACTCCGCCGGAATCAGCAGCACGTCGTCAAAGGTCAATGCTTCTTTCTCAAACTTTGCCGCAAAATGATTCATATTCACAACAATCGCTCCCTAACTCTCAAATCTCAACAAAATTAAGTATATTAGAGTAATTATAGCATCAGCGCTGAATGTTCGCAAGGTGAAATGCTAAAATTTTGGCGGTTGAGCAACTTTTGTGTTATGTTGACAGAGGAATATGAAAAATAATAACATTTCTTCATAAAAATTCACGGGAAAATGTGTTGACATTTTTAGGTGTCTGTGTTAATATTGTTTCGCTCTTGCAGAAGATATGGAGAGATACCGAAGTGGTCATAACGGAACGGTCTTGAAAACCGTCGTGCGGCAACGCACCGTGGGTTCGAATCCCACTCTCTCCGCCAAAATTTCATATTGGGCTGCCCTTGAAAGGCTTTGCTGTTTCGGTTCGCAGCCACAAAAATGTTACGCTTGGAGAAGTACTCAAGTTGGTGACGAGGCGCCCCTGCTAAGGGCGTAGGTCGGGCAACCGGCGCGGGAGTTCGAGTCTCCCCTTCTCCGCCAGATGACAAAACCTGTCGCAAAAGCTGAAATGGCTTTGTCGGCGGGTTTTGTTATAATCAAAAATGTGATGGCTATAGCGGCGAAAATTTATATTAGTGGAGGTGCTATATGAATATTACTATCAAACCACTCACACCTGAACTTTCCGCCGACTATTTCGATTTCTTCGAAAATCGGGCATTTACCGATAATTCTCCGTATCGGTGTTATTGCCAGATGTATCAAATGACCAAAGCGCAAGCGAAAGCGGCGTTGGACAATGCAGATGGAGCTGACATGGGAGGTATATCAAAAAAAATCGCCGAGCAACAAATCGAATCAGGTATCCTGCGAGGTTACTTGGCATTTGTT
Organism: Oscillospiraceae bacterium; assembly: GCA_031270605.1. Taxonomy (GTDB): domain Bacteria; phylum Bacillota; class Clostridia; order Oscillospirales; family Acutalibacteraceae; genus JAISXG01. Next base: position 55,245 of record JAISXG010000030.1, read on the forward strand.
GACGGCATTGCTGTTGGGTGGTGCAATACCAACGATAAAGCGAACTTTCCCGTTGAGCCCTGTACAGGTGAGAGTTTCTACGCGCCACCAGAAAAGCGTGAAAAAGCTGTGGTGTGTTTTGAAATTGCCCCTAAACACCGGGGGAGGGGCGTTGCTACCGCTCTTTTACATCAGGCCATATTTGATGCTAAAACTGAAGGGTATATTGCCGTCGAAGGCTTCCCCGTTGTCCGCGACGAACGATACGAATGGGATTGTACCGGTCCTTTTCGGCTTTATGAGAAAACCGGATTTTCCAAAGTGTCTGAAAAAGACGGAAGAATCATTATGCGTAAGGAGTTATAGTAAAGTGAACAGTATAAGCATTTTCTTGGTTAACCCGCTGGCATCTTTTTTGTCAGTGGATCACAAAGAACCGTAAACCTTTGATATGTAAGGGATTGCGGTTCTTTTTTTATCTATACACGATTTTTAAGTGTAAGGTTTCACCATATATAGGCCTATCAACCTGAAAATGCGCTCAATTTGTCAATGCTGAAAAAGTACTGGAGGATTTTATATGGATATAAGTGAAATAATAATCACTATTTTTCTTTTAATCGCAGCTTTTATTCTTCTTGCAATTGGGGTCGTCCTAATCTTTTTTGGCAAAAGAATACTTCGCTCTGCCTCGAAAAAAAATATATTTATGGATAATCAAGATTTTGATAAAATAAATGAGGATATACATAAAATCTTCGATGATTT
>JAISXG010000073.1 GCA_031270605.1 Oscillospiraceae bacterium
TATTATTCTTGCAAATGACCGTGCGGCAAAAGCCGCACATGCCCGGTTAGCCTTGGGTGCGCGCGAAAGCGGTATCATTCGCCCAGATATGCCGCGATAACATCGGGATTTTGCAGCACCTCGGCGGTTTTGCCCTTTGCAAGCAGCATACCGAAATTGAGAACGGAAATCTCTTCGCAAATGCCCGAAACCAGCTTCATGTCATGCTCGATGAGCAAAATGGTGAGGCCGAACTCTTTCAAAATAAAACGGATGGTCGCCATTAATTCTTCGGTTTCGTTGGGGTTCATGCCGGCCGCCGGCTCGTCAAGCAGCAAAAGCTTCGGGCTCGTTGCCAGCGCGCGGGCGATTTCAAGCTTGCGCTGCTTGCCGTATGGCAGATTGGAAGCGAGAAAATCCTTTTGCCCGTCGAGGTCAAACACCTTCAACAGGGCGAGCGCCTCCCGCTCCATCTGCTTTTCTTCTTTAAAGTGGCGGGGCAGGCGCAAGACGCTTTCAATCACGGTTGTTTTCTTTTTGTTGTGCAGCCCGACCTTCACGTTGTCAATCACGCTCATGTTTTTGAACAGGCGGATGTTTTGAAATGTTCTGGCGATGCCTTTTTTGTTGATTTCAACAGGCGTTTTGCCCGTGATGTTTTCGCCGTCAAGATAAAAGGTGCCGGTCGTGGGCTTATAAACCCCCGTGAGCAGGTTGAACAGCGTGGTTTTGCCCGCGCCGTTGGGGCCGATCAAACCATAGAGCTGGCCCGGTTCAATTGTCATATTAAAGTCTTCAACCGCGTGCAGGCCGCCGAAGACGATTCCCAAATTTTTCACTTCAAGCATTGCCATTGCCATCACCGTCCCTCTGTGGCGGGGGTGTTCGTCTTTCTGAGGATTTTAACACGAAACACCCTTCGCACTTTTTCACGAATGCCCGCGATGGCGGGTGAGTTATTGAACAGCATGATAATTATGAGCACAATGGCGTAGATGAGCATGCGCTTGTCTGAAAGAAAGCGCAGCTTCTCGGGCAGGATGGTGAGCAGTGTCGCCGCGATCATAGAGCCGCGGATGCTGCCGATGCCGCCCAGCACCACATAAACAAGAATCATGATGGACATGTTGTAACCGAAATTTTGGCTTGTCGCCGTTAAGATCGTAAGGCTGTGGGAATAGAGCACGCCGGCGACGCCCGCGAACATGGCCGAAATCACAAGGGCCAGCAGCTTGTATTTGGGGATGCTGATGCCCACGGACTGCGCGGCGATGCGGTTGTCGCGAATTGATTTGATCGCGCGGCCGGCGCGGGAGTTCACCAGGTTTGTGACGACGAACAGGGTGATCAGCACCATCACAAACGCGATGGTGAAGGTCGAGCTCTTGGGAATGCCCGTAACGCCGTTCGGGCCGTTGAGGACCTTTTCAACCGTTGTCAAATCGGCCGGGGGCGTTCTGCTGACGCCAAAGACAAAACCGTTTTTATCTTTGAATAAATAAAGATTGCTCACGATATTCTTGATAATTTCACCAAAGGCAAGCGTTACGATCGCAAGGTAGTCGCCCTGCAGGCGCAGCACGGGGATGCCCACAATCAGGCCGAACAGTGCCGCCGTCAGCGCGCCGATGAGCATGGCGAGGGCAAAGCGCAGCAGGCCGGACGCAAGATCGTCTTTCACCAAAACAGAAAAAACGCTGCTGGCAAAGGCGCCCACACACATGAAGCCCGCGTGGCCCAGCGAAAGCTCGCCCAAAATGCCCACAGTCAGATTCAATGAAACTGCGAGGATCACATTATAGCAAATAGGAACCATGAGCCCTGCCATCTGGTTGCCCATTTTTCCTGTGGCGATGAGGGTCTGTGAAAGCGCAAACGCACCGATGGCGATGGCGAAGGTGATGAAGGTGCTTTTGGTTTGCGGCTTAATATGGTTGATACGGTTTGTTTTCATAGCCCCTCCTCAAACCTTCTCATGAATTTTCTTGCCAAGAATGCCCGTGGGTTTGACAAGCAGCACAAGAATTAAAATGCCGAACACAACGGCGTCTGACATCTGAGTTGAAATATACGCCTTGCTCATGTTTTCGATCACGCCGAGAAGAACGCCGCCGATCATCGCGCCGGGAATGCTGCCGATGCCGCCGAACACCGCCGCCACAAAGGCCTTGATGCCGGGCATTGCGCCCGTTTGATAGCTGATCTGCGGGTAGGCGGAGCATAAAAGCACGCTGGCAACGCCCGCCAGCGCGGAACCGATGGCAAAGGTGAGCGAAACGGTGCGGTTGACGTTCACGCCCATGAGCTGCGCCGCGCCCCTGTCCTCAGAAAGGGCGAGCATGGCCTGGCCCGGCTTGGATTTTTTGATGAACAGCGTCAGCGCGACCATGATGATCAGCGCCGTTACGATGGTGACGGTCGTCACACCGTCCACGCTCAGGCTTTCGTTGATCTGCCATGTGGGAAAACGCACAACAGACGGAAAGTTTTTTGAGTTGGAACCAAACTGCCACAGCACAAAATTCTGCAAAAAATAGCTCACGCCGATCGCCGTGATCAGCACGGTGAGAGAGGACGCGCCGCGCAGGGGCTTGTACGCTATTTTTTCAATCGTGATGCCGAGAACGGTGCAGGTGACAATGGCGGCCAAAACCGCAAGGTAAGGCGACAGCCCCAGCGAATTGATCGCCGTGTAGGCAATCACTCCGCCGACCATGATGACGTCACCGTGAGCGAAGTTGAGCATTTTCGCAATGCCGTACACCATTGTGTACCCGAGCGCGATCAACGCATAGATGCTCCCCAGGCTGATACCGTTCAAAAGATAAGAAATAAAGCTCATAGCTTTTGCTCCTTAAAACAGGTTTAATTTTATGATATCCGAACGCGCCGCATTGTTTTGTGTTGGGTTCGGTTGTGTTCAATATTACAGAAAAAAAGCAGCAGGCGAACATTTCTCTCGGACGACAGAAGATCCGCCTGCTGCTATAGTAAATAAACTTGAAAACAAGCCGGTCTTCACGTGCAAACCCCCGTATATGCAAGGCTTTTACAGGTGCTTTCCGGATGTTTTCCAAGGTCATTGACTATTCACTCATTATTTCAAAAAAAGTTGCCGGATTTTTGTTGTTGAGTGAAAATCAGTTGATGAGAACCCTGCGTTGGAAAGACCTTTTCCAACGCAGGAACGGGGTTGTTTACAGCGCTGTGTATGCGCCGTTTTTGATGACCATTGCGTTGGGCTCTTTGGTGGGCTCACCGTCGGCAGTCCATGTCATTTTGCCTGTCACGCCGTCCACTTCAATTGTGACCATTGCGGCGACGAGCTTGTCACAAAGGTCAGAAACACTGATGGTCGGGTCATTCACGCCGGCTTTTCAAGGGCGGCCTTGATGGTGTAGATGGCGTCATAGCCGTCTGCGGCAAACTGGTTGGGTGTTTCGTTGTTATAAGCCGCTTTATACGCGGTCACAAAAGCGACGGACTTCGCGTCTTGTGAATCTGCGGCGAACGGTGTCAGGAGCATAACGCCTTCCGCAAGGGCGACGTCGGTGCCCAGCTGGTCGATCAGGCCGTCAAGACCGTCGCAGCCAAAGAACTTTGCGTTCAGGTTTGCCTTGGACGCCTGCTGCAGAATCAGGGCGGCCGCCTCATAATAGATCGGCAGGAACACAAGCTCCGCACCGCTTTCCTGAATTTTCTGGATCGCTACGGAGAAGTCTTTGCTGCTGTCGTCCGTGAAGGTTTGTGTTGTAACGGGCGTAATGTTTTTTGCCTGCAGCTCTGCGACAAAGGTTTCATAGATACCGGTGGAGTAGACATCTGAATTGTTATAAATAACAGCGATTTTTGTTGCGAGGTTGTTCTCAGCAATGTATTGCGCGGAGGCCTTGCCCTGGTTCGGGTCATTGAAGCAGATGCGGAATGCGTTGTCATATTGGATTGACTTGACCGAAGAAGCGGAAGCCGTGAGCTGGAACATATTGTCTGCCTTGGTTTCTTCAACGACCGCTTCGCAGGGCTTGCTGGTGACCGTGCCCATCAAGAGCTTTACCTTTGCGTCCTTGAGGGTGTTGTAAGCGTTGACGGCTTTTACTGCGTCGTGCTGGTCGTCTTCATATTGCAGCTTGAGAGTCATGCCGTTCACGCCGCCGTTTGCGTTGATTTCGTTGATAGCGAGCTGCGCGCCGTTTTTCACCGCGTTGCCATAGGTGGCAGCTTCGCCGGTGATGGGGCCGATGCCGCCGATGAGCAGCGTTTTGTCGCCGTCTGCGGCCGGGGCTTTTGTGGTTGTTGTTTCACCGGGAGTTTTCTGGCAACCTGCAAAGACGCCGCCGATGAGTGAAAGGATCAGTGCTACGGTCACGATGCGAAGAAATGTTTTCTTCATGGATGAGTCCTCCTCATGTTTTTAATTTGGATATGGCAATGCCTTGTTTTGTGTTTTGCGCGCACCCCTAAAAAGCTCATTGGAGGAAAAGTAAAATCAAAAACGCACCATAGGATAACCGCGGGTAATCAGAAAGCCGGTATTTGCAACGCCTGCCCTTTTGGAGCGGATTTTTGACCGGACAGCGATTCGGACTAACGTAAGGGTTATAATTCGCGAAACATTTTTGAAAAAGACTTTTGCGCCAAAAAGCAAGCTGCAACTATGCCCGGCGGCATAAAGGCGGATGATTGCAGCCCTGCCTGTCTTTCTGCCCGCACTTTTTCAGTGTGGGGCAGACGTCCCTCCGATCAAAACAAAGGAAGCGTTTGAAGAAGTTCAAACGAAGAGCTTTCCTTCTCTCGCGAAGTTGCCGAAAACCGGTCTCCCAAAAGGACAGCTCCAAAGACTGCAAGCGGCGGGACAACAACCAAATGACCCTGCTGCGCGGCGGAACTCTTGCCGAAAAAACCACGAAAAATAAACCTTCAAATAAAAAATTTTGCGCGGCTTTTTCAAAAGCAATGCCATAACACCAGAATTGTAGCACAATCCCCCAATAAAATGCAATAGAAAGTAGCCAGAAATTCAATTTTTGTGGCCTTTTTTCGCAAGATATTGTTCTTCTGCCGCTTTTTCCGCAGTTGTTTTCCCGAAAATGCAAAAATTTTGTGCGAATTGAATCCTTTTATAAAAACATTTTTGCCGCGGTGATCAGACGTCGCAGCATAAGCGGCATTCTTCGCAAACATAATGCACAAGGCTGCCTTCTGATTGCCGCCATTCGTTTTTGCATTGGGGGCAAACGCCGTGATTTTTGCCTGTTTTGTAAATATAGGAATAGAAGGGGATTTTTGTCAGCGCTTCAAACTCGCGGCAGATTTCTGCGCCCAGTTTGAACAGAACGAAATCGACCCTGTTTATTTGCCGATACATATAGCGCTCATTCAAACCATACATATACAATCCGTAGACATGTTTGCACGCTTCCGCCCAGCTGAGAATCCGGTGATATTCGTCATGCATCGAAAAATAGGGGAGCTTATAAAGCGGCACGCACAGCCCGCAATCGCCGCAGTGCACAGGGCTGTCATTGCACCAGTCGTCATATTGCAGCAGATAGAAGGATGGCCTTTCGCAGCGGCAGCTTGCTTCACAGCTCAAGGTCTCACCAAGGGTTGTTTCTGAAATATCAAAAAGCGCTGCAAGCTGTGAACGGGAATCAACGGCATAGCGGTTATTGTTTTTTTCATCAAGCGCCTTTTCGTCGGATAAGGTTACACAGGCATGCAGTTCGCCGTCGTATACCTTTATTATCTCATAATTTTTATAGATTTGCCCGTTCTGATATAATGAACCGAGATAGTCCCACATGAGTTCTATACAGGCCTTTTCAGAGGTGGCGGCTTTTGATTTGAAGATGATTTTTTTTACGGTCATAAGAATGCCCCGTTCATCTGTCGCTGTTCGTTTGCCATAGGGCCAAAGGCCCGGTCAGCCGGCGGGTGGTGCGCGCATCACGGTACGTCTTTCGTTAAATATTTCACGGTGTAATCCCCTGACTTCTAAAAAATTGCCCGCTGTTATATGTGTTATTTTAACATATTCGAATTTATTGTCAATAAATATGATTGCACTTTTGAAATTTTTGTATTAAAATAAGAGCATAAACAGTGATGAAGGTTTTGCAATTTCGTTGGGCACAAGGAAGGAGAGAATGATGGACAGCAACAGAAACGCGCACAACCGCGTGGTTGAACAGCCGATTCACCGCTCCAAGCTGCGCGCAAAGCTCGGGCGGGCCTATTACGGCATGCTGCGCCGGACACTATGGGTGACGATGCGCCGCCGCTTTGCGAAAACCAAGGCGGGGCCGCTGCCGTGTGTGGAGTTTTGCCACCGGACCCCGCTGCTGCGCAAGCTCAAGGACGTGGACATGCAGTATCAATATAACAAAATCCAAAACCTGAACATTGCAGCGCCGAAGCTGGACGGCATCGTGCTGCACCCGGGCGAAGTGTTCAGCTATTGGCGGCTGATCGGCCGCCCGGGCGCGCGCCGTGGCTATGTGCCCGGCATGGTGCTGCGCAACGGCCTTGTGACGGCGGGCGTGGGCGGCGGGCTGTGCCAGATGTCGAACCTGATTTTCTGGATGACGCTGCACACCCCTTTAACCGTTGTGGAACGGCATCGCCACGGCTATGACGTGTTCCCGGACTCCAACCGCACCCAGCCTTTCGGCAGCGGCGCGACCTGCTTTTATCCGCATGGCGACCTGATGATCCGCAACGATACCGACAGGGATTATCAGTTGACTGTGCGCGTGGGCGAGGAGTTTCTTTTTGGCGAGTGGCGTTCGTCTTCGCCGAGCGGGCTGCAATATAAAGTGGTTGAGAAAAACCATGAAATGAAGTCGCAGTATTGGGGCGGCTATACGCGGCACAATGAGATTCATCGCCAATGCTATGACGCGGACGGGAATTTCCTGAACGAAGAGTTTGTTGTGGGCAATTCCGCGATTATGATGTATTCACCGTTTTTGAGCGAAAGCACTTCGCAGGCAGCAGAGTAATAATGCACTGGAATCGCTTGTGTTTGCCGCTTGTATGGGCTACAATGAAAGAAAACAGAAAAGGAATACATTATGAAAAGCAAGTATGACATTGCGGCCTATGTCTGGCCCGCATACACGGGCAACGAGCCGCGCACGCGCATGTTCTGGCCCGAGGGGATGGGGGAGTGGCAGTCCGTCAAAAACGCCGTAAAAAAATTCCCCGAACACAACTGGCCCCGCAGGCCGCTTTGGGGGTATGTGAACGAGGCCGACCCCAGTGTGATGGAAATGGAGATCAGTGCGGCGGCGGAGCACGGGGTCAATGTGTTTATTTATGACTGGTATTGGTATGACCGCCGCCCGTTTCTGGAGCAATGCCTCAACGACGGCTTTCTGAAAGCCAAAAACAATGAAGAGATGCAATTCTATCTCATGTGGGCGAATCATGACGCGAACGGCTTGTGGGACATTCGCGGCACGGACATTGACAACGTCATCTGGCAGGGCGCGGTTGACCGCGGGGAATTTGAAATTGTGGCGAGCCGGGTCATCGAGCGGTATTTTCAAAAGTCCAATTACTATAAGATTAACGGCTGCCCCGTGTTTATGATTTATGACGTGAACAACCTCATAAATGGGCTGGGGGGCATCCCCGAAACGCGGCAGGCGCTTGCATGGTTTCGGGAACGGGTTCGGGAGCTCGGTTTTCCCGGCTTGCATTTGCAGCTTGCGGCCTGGGGCGAGCAGTCGCACAACCTCAGCGGCGTTGACGGCGGGCAAAGGCTTTCCACAAAAGAAGTTGTGGATATCCTCGGTTTTGACAGCATCACGAATTATCAGTTTGTTCACCTGACGGATGTCGACAGGGACTATGCTGAGATATTGAAGGATGTCGGGCGGGAGTGGGCGCGCATTGACGAAGCGTATTCTGTGCCCTACTTTCCGCATGTTTCGGTCGGGTGGGACAATAACCCGCGCTTTCTCGGCTTTCGGCCCGGCATCGTGAAAAACAACACGCCTGAAAATGTTGAGATCGCGCTGCGCATGGCAAAGCAGTTTGCGGATGCGCACCCCGCCCGGCCGCGGCTGATCACCGTCAACAGCTGGAACGAGTGGACGGAAACGAGCTATCTGCAGCCGGACGACTTGTTTGGCTACGGCTATCTCGAAGCCATAAAACGGGTGTTTCTTTTATGATTTGCCCGTATGTTTTGTGACATCGTTACATATTTTGTTTTAGAAATGTGCTATTCTGGCACCATCGTGAAAGTGTTGGAGGCGTCAAGTATGTTTTTAAAGAGAAAGAGCAATTGTGTTTCAATGTCTATGCGGCAGGCGGCGGAGGAGCTTGCAAAGGACCCGGCGATTCGCCTGATTGACGTGCGTACGCAGGAGGAGTTTGCCGAAGGGCACATCCCAAACAGCGTCAATGTGCCGCTCGGGAGTTTTCAGCAAATCGCCCGTGTTGTGCCTAATAAGGACGAGCGATTGTTTGTGTATTGCCTGAGCGGCTCGCGCAGCCAGATGGCCTGCGGGCAGCTTGCGCAGATGGGTTACGCGGATGTGACGAACATCGGCGGCATCTCTCAGTGGCCGGGTAAAATCATCAGATAATCTGTGAAAACACCGACAAGCCGGCAAGGTAAAATTTTGACCTTGCCGGCATTTTTTTGTTGTAAAAGCGTGAGGAATGTACTATAATCTATGGTATGAATTTCTTAAAGAGGTGCATATGCTGCAAGAGAAAAGATTGTTTCTGTTTGATATCGACGGCACGGTGGCGCTCGGCGACACATTGTTTGACGGTTCTGCCGAGCTGTTTGCGCACATTCGCGCAATCGGCGGTCGGTCGGTTTTTATCACCAACAATTCCACAAAAAGCCGCCGGGCCTATGTTGAGAAGTTTGCAAAGTGGAACATCGAAACCGATGAGAGCGATTTCATCACCGCGTCCTATGCGACCTGCCTGCACCTGAAAAACGCATATGCGGGCAAAAAGGTTTTTGTGCTTGGAACGCGGTCTTTTGTGCGGGAGCTGCGGGAATTCGGCATTGATGCCACCACGCGCCCGGAGCCGGATGTTGCCTGCGTGGTTGCGGGGTTTGACGACGAGCTGACCTATCAAAAGGTGATGGACGCCTGCGAGGTGCTGCAAACCCATTCTGTTGATTTTCTGGCCACAAACCCCGATTTGCGCTGCCCTTATTCGTTTGGTTTTATTCCCGACTGCGGCGCGATTTGCCGCATGATTTCGGCAACAGTAGACAGGGAGCCCATGTTCATCGGCAAGCCTGACCGGCGCATTGTGGACCTTTGCCTCGCCGAAACCGGTTTTTCAAGAGCCGAAACCCTCGTGGTGGGCGACAGGCTTTACACCGACATCCTTTGCGGCGTGAACGCGGGGGCGGAAACCTGCCTCTTGCTCACGGGCGAGGCCACGCGTGAGGACGCGGACGCAGAGGACTATCACCCGGATTATATTTTTGAAAATGTAAAAAAATTGCTTGGCGCGGTAAAAGGAGAATAAAAATGATTTTTGATAAGCTGAACAATTTGAAGGCCTATGCGGCCATGCTTCCGGACTGGGCGGTGATTGAGGAATATCTACAAAAAATCGCGTCCGGGGAGCTGACGGAAAAAAAGTATGAGATCGACGGCAAACGCCTCCATCTTTCTGTGCAGGAATATGAACCCTATGCGCGCGAGGGGCGCTATCTGGAAGCGCACCGTAAATATATTGATCTGCAATTTGCCGTTTCCGGCAGCGAACTGATCGGCTGGGCGCCGACAGACGAGCTGACGGTGCGCACCGAGGAATTCTCAAAGGGCGGCGACATTGCCTTTTATGAAGAGGAGCCGAAGCTTTGGATTCCGCTGGAGGAGGGGACCTTCACCCTGCTGTATCCGCAGGACGCGCATATGCCGTGCATTCGCATGGGCGGCGCGGGCGGAAGCGTGAAAAAGGTCGTTGTAAAAATAGCGGTTTAAGGAGTGGGGGCATGCAGTTTTCGGGGGTAATCATCGGTGCGGCGGCTTTTTTGATTATTGGAGTGTTTCACCCGATTGTCATCAAATGTGAATACCATTTTTCGCAGAAAATCTGGCCGTTATTTTTGCTTGTTGGGCTCGCGGGAGTGGCTGCGTCCTGTTTTGTCCAAAACACCGTCGCGTCCGCGATTCTGGCGATTTTTGGATGCAGCTGCCTTTGGTCGATTATCGAGTTAAAAGAGCAGAAGCAGCGTGTGGAGAAGGGCTGGTTCCCGAAGAACCCCAAGCGTGACCTGAACAAACAGGAAACAGATAAACAAGAAAACAACGAATGATTTGTCGGAATAAAAAGGGTGCCCAATACAGGGCGCCCTTTTATAGTCGATCAACGTGAAAAACGCTCCAAAGGTTGCGAGGATGTTTTTTATTTTACACGGCGCCAACCGCAGGCAGGCTTTCTCCTGTCAGGGTTCGCAACACGCGCACAGGTGCGCGGGCAAAATAGAAAACAGTCCGCAAGATTGGGGTGATTTTCGGGTTAATCGACTATATATGCTGAGAATGGTATGTTGCATACTGTGACGAGCACGAATGTTCAACTTATGGTGGAATAATTCTCAACAGTTGAGTTATTGTAAGTCAACGAAAGTATTTGTATACTATAATTACAGTCAGTGCTGATGAGTAATTACTATTAAATGGAGGTAGCAATGAATATAAATTTAGGCAATAAGATTAGAGAATTGCGTAAGCAGAAAAATATCTCTCAAGATGTTCTGGCCAATTATCTCGGAGTGACTTTTCAGGCCGTTTCAAAATGGGAGAATGACACGACGATGCCCGATGTGACTTTAATTCCTGCGATTGCGTCATTTTTTGGTGTTTCGACTGATGAGCTTTTTGATTTTAATTTATATGAAATTGAAAAGAAGGTAAATTTCATAACGGATGAATACAGCAAATACTATGATAGCGACAGAGCAAAATCTGAGGCAATTTTGCGTGACGGACTAAAGAAATACCCAGGTAATGACACGCTTTTAAATTGCTTAATCGGCACGATTCCTGTGCCGGAAAGAAGCGGTGAGGTTATTGAGTTATGTAAGGCTCTCATAGAAAGCACAAAGTCTGACGATGTGAAATATGACTCTTACCGTATCATGGAAGCATATAAGTCAATCGGCGAATATACTCTGGCTAAAGCAGCAATTGAAAAAATTCCTGAAATCTATTTTACAAAGCTACAAATTGCGGCCCTTCTTCTTGATGGAGAAGACATGTACGAAGCAGCAGTAAAGCAGAAAAGTATTTCGCTGGGGCATCTACTTGAGATGCTTGATAGACTTGCAGACTATTATATTAAAAATGGAGATAGTCAAAAATCACTCATCCAGTTGCAAATTGGCAAATCCGTTATTGAAGCTTTTATAAATGATTTCTCAACAAAATATACAAAGAAACCTTTTGAAACATTCAAAACGGATTTAGACGAATTTGAAAGAAAAATCAAAGAGCAGTCCACATAATATTCTATAAAATACGCCCATGTAGTAAGAAAGAAACAGCATACACGGTTGGAAGATAACAAACCGTGTATGCTATCGTGCCTGTATTTCGTGCGTTACTGAAAGCCTGCCGGCGGCGAGCGCACGCGCAATCTGAAAAACATCCTCGCAAGCCTGTGGCCACTTTTCAAGTTTATCGGCTATATAATCCATATGCCAGTAAAAAACCGGTGCTGTTCATTGTAGCAACACCGGTTTTGTATTTTATAAGGCTACTATTGCGCCTTTTCAAGCACAAACGCCGCAGGTGTGTCCCTCAGCGCATAGGCCTTTGTGTATTCGGGGATGATGACCTCTGTTTCGGGTTGCTTCTGTTTCATAAAGCTCACAAAGCGTTCGGGCTTTGAGTCAAGGCACAGGGGCGGGAACGCGGCGTCAAAGTGCGACATGATGATTTTCTTCGGCCTGATCTGCCGGACATGCTTCATCATGTGCTCGTTTAAATACCAGCGGCCGTTATACGGCATCACAAACACGTCCACATCCTGCGGGTGGGCGATCGAATCGTCCTCACCGAGGCTGGCCGCAAGCAGCAGGCGCTCGCCGCCGGCTTCAAGCAAAAATTCCACGCATTCATCACCGAGGGGCGTTTTTGAAAACTGGTGCAGGCTTTGAAACACCCTGGGCAGGCCCGCGTAAAACCCGGGGGATATCGCGTTTTTAGCTATGTAATAAAAATCAAACGAAATGTGGCAGCTGCGGATGGAGCGCACATGAAACGCGCCGATTTGAAAATCGTCGTCCTGCGCGATGATGTGGTAGCTGCCGCCGCGGCTGCCGATGCGGTCGAGGTTCTTTTTTGTTTGCCTCGTGC
>JAISXG010000078.1 GCA_031270605.1 Oscillospiraceae bacterium
TAAATGTTCACGAAACAAAGAATTTTGCTTCGTGAACACCATAACAATCTTTATTATCCCGCATACACACTCAAAAGAAGTTGCAAACAAACGCTTATTTTGCGCGCGGTTTCGTTAAAAATGAAACCGCCAAACCACTCAAAACTGCGGCCATAATGCCGGCAGAACCCGCCGTCAGCGGCCCCGTCAGCGCGCCGAGCAAGCCTTTTTCAACAACCGCCTTCTTCGTGCCCTCAACCAAAAGGGTTCCAAAACCCGTCAGCGGCACACTGGCGCCGCTGCCCGCCCATTCCAGCAAAGGCTGATAAACGCCAAACGCGCCCAGCACAACACCGGCAATCACAAAACCAACCAAAATGCGCCCGGGCGTCAATTTGGTCACTTCAACAAGAATCTGTCCAACGGCACAAATCAACCCGCCAATTAAAAATGCTTTCAAAAAAATCATTGATACCTCACCCTTTTGCAAAAATCATCACAATACTCATTGTTCAATCGAATGAGTATTTTTTTGATTCGAGCGTCTTTACAAACTTGTGCATGCCGGGGGTTTGCAAGCGCGCTCCGGGCGTGTTAAAAAAATGGCAACCTACCCTGATTCTAGTATTTACTTTCCGGTTAATTGTTATACAATAAACAGAAAAAAAAAGAAAAAAGCACTGCGAAAAAATCCACAGTGCCTGTTTCTAAAAAAACGGGATGCTGCTTAGATAGCTGTTTCCATTTCTTTTTTCTTTGCAAAGCATTCACTGCAAAGAACTTCGCGGTCTTCACGAGGCTTAAAGGGAACCTTTGCCTCACCGCCGCATACTGAGCAAGTTGTCACGAACAATTCACGCTCGCCTCTCTGCGCGTTTTTACGCTGGTCGCGGCAGGATTTGCAGCGCTGGGGAAGGTTCTCAAAGCCTTTTTCAGCATAGAACTCCTGTTCGCCGGCAGTAAATGTGAATTCTTGTCCGCATTCTTTACATACCAATGTTCTGTCTTCGTACATGATTTTACCTCGCTTGATTTCGTATTTTGCCACGGGGCGGAATTGCACCGCCATCTTTGCTAACAACGCTCTGCTTTGAGCTACACGGGCATATATAAACAACCGTTCGGTTATTTAACTGAATTTGCATCCCTCAGCTTTCGTCGCACTCTTTGCAAAGCGTTATCAACTGATTTTGCTGTGGAGCCAAGTTTTTTTGCGATTTCTTCATAGGAACAACCTGCGAGATAAAGGGTGATGACACGGTATTCGGTTTGAGAAAGCCCAGAAAACAAGACTGTTTTCAAACGGTCAAACTCTTCTTCTGCAATCACCAGCTCCTCGGGATTCAAACGCTGGTCGATGAAGTTGTCCTGCATATCGTTATATTCCAAAAGCGGCAGCCGCTTTTGACGCGAAGCCTTTTTTAATGATGAAAGAATCCTGTTGCCAACACAAACAGAGGCATAGGTCTTAAATGACGTTGCGTAATTCCCCTTGTATGTATAAATCGCCGAGAGCAATCCAAGCATGCCTTCTTGGGCCAAATCATCAGAATCAACGCCATAGGAATGCAGCTTTGCCGCCTTTGCCCGCACCAAGGCAGACAAGCGGGCCAACAGCAAAGAAACCGCGCGCGAAGAGCCGCCCTGCGCCAAAGAAACCAACTGCTCATCTGACAAATTCTGGTGAATGCCCGCCTTTTCGGAAATCAACATAAGAATTCCTCCAGTACGATGTACACACGGACATAATATCCCAAAATATCAAATTTGTCAATAAAATTTTACAAAAAATTAAAAAAATATTGATATTGCACTATTTTATAGTTCGATTATATTATTTCAGCAACACAACCTGAATTGCAATCAATATCACGCTGAATAAAAGAATGCCCGCCAAAACAATGCTCAACATCCTGACCATTTTCTTGTTCATAGATCGTTCCTTTTCATTGCTTTTAAAATATCCATTGTGATTATACTATTACTTCCTAAAAAAAGCAAGAAAAAAATGATAAAAATTAAAAAAATCCTTGACAAGTCATGACGATTTTTGTAGAATATTGCCAAAAAGATTATTAAATTTTATAATTATAGTTTTTTATATTTAAAAAGAGTGAAAAAGGCGGCGGTTTTTTGTTTGCAAAAATCAACAGCATGGGTCTGTTCGGCATGAATTCCTACATCGTGGAAATTGAAGCGGACATCAGCACCGGAAAAGCCAGGTTCGACATGGTCGGCCTGCCCGACGCCGCCGTCACAGAAGCCAAGGAGCGCGTGCGCGCCGCACTCAAAAACAGCGGTTATGACTTCCCCTCCACACACATCACGCTCAACCTCGCCCCGGCAAACGTCAAAAAAGAGGGTGCTCTCTATGATCTTCCCGTTTCGATTGCCATTTTAACCGCCACAGCCCAGCTGTTTCTTGACTTAACGCAATCCGCGTTTATCGGCGAACTTTCCCTCGGCGGCGACGTGAGAAGGGTCAACGGTGTGCTGCCCATGCTGCTCTGCGCAAAAAAGGCGGGCATACAAAAAGCCTTCATCCCAAAAGAAAACGCGGCCGAGGCGTCGGTTGTGACGGGCATTGCAATCTACCCTGTGACCAGCCTGCGGCAAATGATCGGCTATTTTCATAAAACAGAAGAAATTGTGCCGCTTTCAGGCGCGGCGTTCAGCGACCTGCCGCAAACAGGTCACCTGCCCGACTTTGCGGACGTCAAGGGCCAATATCAGGCAAAACGGGCGCTCGAAGTCGCGGCGGCGGGCGGGCATAACTGCCTGATGATCGGCCCACCCGGCTCGGGCAAAAGCATGCTCGCGAAACGCCTGCCCTCCATTTTGCCGGACATGACGTTTGAAGAATCGCTGGACACAACAAAAGTCTATTCCATCGCGGGCGCGCTGCCGGGCGGCACGCCGCTGATTCACTCGCGCCCGTTTCGCTCACCGCACCACACCGTGTCCCCCGCCGGACTTTCGGGCGGCGGAGCAATACCAAAGCCGGGTGAAATTTCGCTCGCCAACAACGGCGTGCTGTTTCTTGACGAGCTGCCCGAGTTCACCCGCACGGCCATGGAGGTCATGCGCCAGCCGGTGGAGGAAGGGATAATCACCATCGCCCGTGCGGCCGGTACGCTTTCCTACCCTTGCGCGATCATGCTAATCTGCGCCATGAACCCCTGCCCCTGCGGCTACTACGGCCACCCCACCAAAAAATGCACCTGCCCGCCGGGCACCCCCGCAAAATACCTGTCAAAGATCTCGGGCCCGCTTCTTGACAGGCTTGACATTCATATTGAGGTGCCGCAAGTCGATTATGCCCTGCTCACCGAAAAAACAAAGGGCGAGCCCTCGTCTGAAATCAAAAAACGGGTCAACAAAGCGCGTGAAATTCAGCAGCGCCGCTTCATCGGCAGCACCGTCACCAGCAACGCGAGGATGGACAGCGCCATGACAAAAGAGCTTTGCATTCTCACACAAAGCGCCGAAAACCTTTTGAAGCTCGCGTTTGAGCGCCTGAACCTCTCGGCGCGGGCCTATGATAAAATCCTTAAGCTCTCGCGCACAATCGCAGACCTCGACTGCAGCGAGCATATTCAGGAAAAGCATGTCAGCGAGGCGATTCAATACCGCAGCCTTGACCGCAAATTCTGGCAATAACAATCTTTCTGATTCTATTGAAAGGGGGTGAAAACATGATGATATCCTTTAACATCTTTTCCGGCAAACTCCATGCAAAGTCTGGTGAACAGGCGGCGCTTTGCATGGAGCACAGGGCATAACCCACCGCCGCGGTTCGTTCGGGCTTTGCATCCTTAAGATTAACATTTAAGGAGCGAAGCCGCATGAAAGAAATCATCAAACCCTATAAAAAAGAATTTGACTATTCCTACACGTCGGGCGCATACGCCACAATTGAGTTACTCAAGGCGCGCCCGGACTGCCTGCAAACCGTTTATTTACATTCGGATTTTTATGAGAAAGAAAAGATAGCTGACTTGTGCGCACAAAACAATCTGTCGTTGGTGTGTAGCGATATGGTGTTCAAACGGGTCAACCAAAAAGAAAATTCGTATGTTCTGGGTCTTTTTAAAAAATATCCGTCGGCGATCCGGCACAGTGCGCCCCATGTTGTCCTTGTAAACCCCGGCGACATGGGCAATCTCGGCACGATCATCCGAACGCTTGCGGGTTCATCCATCCGTGACCTTGCGTTGATCACCCCTGCGGCCGATATTTGGAATCCCAAAACCATTCGGGCCTCTATGGGCTCGTTGTTCCACATCAACTTTCAGCACTTCGGCAGCATGGATGACTACCAAAATGCACACCCACGCCGCCAGATTTTCACCTTTATGCTGGACGGCACG
>JAISXG010000094.1 GCA_031270605.1 Oscillospiraceae bacterium
ACGCGCGCCGTCCTTGAATTGACTTCATACAAATCCTCCTTAATTTTGGAAAAGCAGGGCCTGTCCGTCACCCCTGCAGCCGGGCGAAGCCTTGCGATATATCCTTTTTCTCGTTGATATCAGATTTCAATCAAAAGCACAAAAACCAAATCAACCGCAAATAAATATACAAACTCATTAGCTGTTTGCCGAAGGCAAGGCCGCCCTTTTAGCAGTGAGGGATATCGCATTGACCTTCTTCGGAGTGATTCTGATACGCGAGGTTGCTGATGCTCCGGTTATCATGGGTATCTCAAAGCCTGCTGACCTGAAATCCACAGTAAGGGAAGTGAAAATGTGAATCCACTTTACGTTGGCATTGATGTGAGCAGCAAAACCAATGTGACATATCTCATGAAACCGGACGGAAGTAAATACAGGAGCTTTTCCGTGCAGAATAACTTCGGCGGTGCTAAATTAATGTCAGAGAGGATTGTGTCGGCTCTCAACACCATGCAACTCAGCGATGTTGTATTGGACTGGAGGCCACTTCAATTTATGGGGACAACCTTGTCTATGCGCTTCGAGAAGATGGACGATTGGGACAATTCGGGCGAAAAATCCACATTCTCAATCCCAAGCAGGTCAAGAAATTCAAGGAAGCTTACCCGGAACTGCCAAAGAACGATTTTGTGGACGCCTTCGTGTAGCCGACCACCTCAGATTTGGCAGAATTGCTTCGGAAGTATATATGGGCGACTACCGTTACAAGGCCCTCCAAACCCTTACCAGAGCCCGCTTCTACGCCGTTCAGAACTTGACACGGGAAAAACAACACTTTGCCAATTACTTATTCCTGAAATGTTCTGGATTAGCGCAAGATAGCGACCTGAAAAATACCATCGCCTTGATGGAACAGTTTGAATCTGTGGATGACCTGACCTACGCCGACCTTGATGAATTGACAGAGGAGTTCATTTCTAAGTCCGGCCGAGGACGATTTGCTGACGTAGAGGCTATCGCCAAAGCGGTGCGTGCTACTGCCAGAGGTTCCTATCGGCTACCCCAAGACAGTGAACGATTCTGTGAACCAGGCCATGTCTCTCGCGATATATCCTTTTTCTCGTTGATATGAGATTGCAATCAAAAACACAAAAACCAAATCAACAGCAGACAAATATACAAATTCATTATAATTATAAACTTAGTAAAAGTCAACGCAGTTTTATAAATCTACGTTTTTTTAAGTGTTAACATCAACACGCCCTAATGAAACTCACATATTTTGCTTGCGTCAAAATAGTTAATGATATTTGGGAAGCCAGTCGCCGTGTGTTTCAATCAAATCGTCGCAAAGGCGCACGATATCGTCAATCGAAAGCTCGCTGGAGGTGTGCGGCTCAAGCATGGCGGCTTGATAGATATGTTCTTTTTTCAGGGTTACCGCAGCCTCAATTGTCAGCAGGTGCACGTTGATCATCGTCATGTTCATTGCGGCAAGCTGCACGGGCAGCGCACCCTGGATGCAGGGCTGGATGCCGTAGCGGTTCACAAGGCAGGTCACTTCAACGTTCGCCTCGCGGGGCAGGTTGTCGATCAGGCCGTTGTTCATCACGTTGCCGCCAATCTTATAAGGCACATCCGTCACAATGGCGTTCATGATGCCGGAAGCATATTCACCTGTTTTATTGTGCGTGATTTCATCGTGCAAGTATTTCTCTTTCGCGTCCTTCCACCGTGCAATTTGGCCAACGCAGCGGCGGGGGTATTCGTCAAGCGGTATATTATAGCGCTCAACCAGCTCGGGATATTTTGATTTGATGAAGAAGTTGTTGTATTCTGCGTTGTGCTCGCTTGATTCTGTGCAGTAATAGCCGAAGCGGCGGATGTATTCATAGCGCACGAGGTCGTGATGGTCGGTCACGCCGCTTTCAAGCACCTCAATCGCGCGGCGGCGAATCTCGGGATAAAGGTCGTTGCCGTATTGGTCATACACTTCAAGCAGCCAGCCCATGTGGTTGATGCCAGCGATTTTTTCTTTGAAAATTCCCACTTCGTCAAGGTCAAAATCAAGATTGGAGAGAAGACCCTTTGTGCAGCCCTGCACGCTGTGGCACAAACCGACGGTCTTCACGCCGGTATAACGCTGCATAAAGCCCGCAAGCATGGACATGGGGTTTGTGTAGTTGAGGAAATAAGCGTCGGGGCAGACCTCTTCCATATCATCCGCAAAGCCTTTGAGCACAGGGATGGTGCGCAGCGCGCGGAAAATGCCGCCGATGCCGCAGGTGTCGGCGATGGTCTGGCGCAGGCCGTAACGTTTCGGAACTTCAAAGTCGGTGATGGTGCAGGGGTCATAAAGCCCGACCTGAATGGCGTTCACAACAAAATCAGCGTTGCGCAAGGCGTCCTTGCGGTTGGGAACGCCGAGATATTTGTTGACCTTCGCCCTGTTTTCGTTGATGTTGCGGTTGAGCGCCGTGACCATAATATAGGACTCTTCCAAACGCTCGGCGTCAATGTCATACAGCGCAATGTCGCATTCACGCAGGCTTTCCGTGAGCATGACGTCGCCCAGCACGTTTTTGGCGAATACGGTGCTGCCCGCGCCCATAAAAGTGATTTTCATAAAAGTTACCTCCAATTTATCAAACACGCCGCACCCCGCAAAGCAGAGCAGCGGCAAATGTTTATTCTTTTTTTCACGTCGATTTTATTCGGGTTTACGTCCGTTTTTTTGCGCGTGAGCACGCTCACGACCACAACAATGCCCACCGCGGCCACCACAATAATGCCCGCAATCAGCATCACTCTTCCGTAACTCGAGCCATCAAGAAGAAGTCGAGGGGGCTGAAAATTAATATTAAGAGGATTAAACAAATCAAGTATACGCCCGCCGTCGGAATTGCATCCGAAATGTTTTCATTAATTAACAATCCCTTCTTTTCATGAAAGACCTGCTAACCCTGCCAAGGGATGTTATTTCTATTAAAAGTATATACCACCCTTTCCCATTAGTCAAACATATTTTGAAAATTCAATTTTCTCAAGAACCCGATTCAAAATTATAAAATATCAACAATTATTAATTATTTTCTTATAGGAAATAAAATATAATTCATGCGTATTTTGCAATACTTGTTTATTTAAGTAAAAAAAATGGTACTCAGCATTGTGCCGACAGCTTGTTCGGTATAAAATCTTGTCCCCGCATCGAAAAACTCATTAATGTTCTCTGTCTTTAACCTCTTTTTGTAATCCTTTAGATGACCATCTGTTCTGGTCTATGAGCGGCAACGGGAATTATTTCGCTCTAAATGACGTTTGCCGGACATCAAATGCAATTAATGTCACCCGCAAGCAATTAATTTCAGGCGGCGGGGCGCCTGTCTGAGTGGCAGTGTTTTGTATTCCATATTACCGCCTGCCCTGTGTGCCTGTATTTAATGCATGAAGCCATCACCCGGAGAAATTTCCATACAGGGCTAAAATGTAAAAATTAAGCTCACACTTAATTTTATGATTTCGACAAACCGTAATCTTCCTCAAAGTACAAAATAGGAAAAGTTTTTTAATATGTCACAGAGATTTTAATTTGCAAATTGTTGAAAAATATTGAAGTTCGGCCAGTTTTATTTACGCGCGCGCAAATATCAGATTTTCCCGCGCGTAACCGTGTCCACAAATTCCTGAACGCTAACAAATCCTAATGTTTTTCATTTTAGAAATTATTTGCAAGCATCAGTGCTCGGTTGGTGTTGCACTTCCCCTTGTGATAAAATTATGCTGCAGGGGGCATTTTCCCGCGCGCGTTATCGTGTCAATAAACCTGGTTTCGTAATCGTCAAACCAATGTTTCAGCCCGTTTATGCCGGAAGCTCTATCCTGATGCTGTTTTGTACCCACCTGCGTCATGTCTCTGGCACATAGTGGGGCAATAAATAGAAACATTTGAAATACGTTGAAGATATTTTTTACTGAATAACTTCATTTTTTCAAAAAACTTATCTTAGTTTTACGCAAAAGTATTGACACTGCTAAAATCAATAATGATGTAAAATAAATTAGAGCGTTTCTGAAAAGTGTGCCCAGTTGTCCTATTTCAACAAAATAAAGCTGGCGGTAAGGTGAACAAAGGCGAGGAACAACGAGCTGGCGAGCTTATCATATCTGGTAGCAACGCATCTGAAATTTTTGAGTATCAGGAAAAAGCATTCCACCAAATGACGCTCTTTGTAAAGCCACCAGTCGCACCACCACGGAATCAGGGTATTGCTCTTTAGCGGGATACCGTACTTGCTGTTCTTATCATAAGCCTACACGGTTGTTTGTTACGCGTCCTTTTGCGCCCCGCCAGCACTAGAGCAACAACACCGGCCACAGATAACAGCATAAGGGCAACATAGACTGTCATTTTGGAATCATCACCGGTTTTAGGGATGCTGATATTGCCTGTGTTCCCAGTGGTGGTAGTCGTAGTTGTACCAGAGCCGGACTTTACCTGAGCCACCGCGTACAGGCTGAAATGGTCGGCTTCAAATTCCAGCCTACCGCTCTTTAGCGAGGCGTTCATATCGGTTTTGCCGCCGTCCGCCTCTATGCGGTATACCTTGCATTTAGAGCCGTCATAGCCTTGCGGCACCGGAATAGATACAAGCACCTTGCCGTTCGGCTGAACCTTTACCCCGTCTTTAATCAGAGCAATATCAAACAAGGTGAACTTGTCCGCGGGATCTTTCAAGGCACCATCAGCAAGGGTAAAGTTCGCGCCGGACGTTACAGGCGCAGCCGAAAGGGTGACACCGTTTTCAATTTCGCCCCGGACGGCGATATTTGTAGTTCCGTCCATCAGGGTGGTATCGCCCGAAGAAACAGTCGCACTGCCAAAGGTGAAGTTGAAAGCACCAATTACCGGGCTGCCCACGGCAAGCGGAATCTCTTTGCCGACCGCCGTGCTGTTGCTAGTATTTAAAACATAATCGCTTGACGGCAGCGTAATATTGAAAATAACGCCACGGAAAAGTGACAGATGCATAGCATTAGGATCGGTTATCTGACCAGATTTGAGGCCGAATACGCCCGGTTTTGTTTCATATTCGTAAACCTCCTGCAAACTGTCTTTTAAGTAGAAACCGCCTTCCGGGAACGGTTCCGTTGTGCCATCCTGCTTCACCATTGTAATTGTGATGTCGAATATAGCATTTTGGTCGGGCACTTTATTATCGCTGGTATCAAGGTCAGTAACCGTGCCTACTGAAATAGCTACGCCGCAATAATACAACGACGGATCATAAGCGGGAATCGGGTATGTTTCCTCCCACGCACCCTCATCCGCATGCCACGAATGGTCTTCATTTGACGGCCAAGCCGAAAGACGAATTTCATCGGCAACCATTCCCGATACAGTTACGAGAAACGGTCCAAAGCTGTTGTGCCCCGGAGCATATTCCCGCATGAATACTCCCGCAATCGTATTGTCGTTGGCGCGGTGGTCAATATACATATCTCCATGGCCGTTGCTGTCAAATTCAATCGTGCATTGCGTTTCGCTTATGCGGATTATCTGCATGTTGGTAATTTGCAGCGTTTCCTCAGCGTTCACAGTTGCCCCTGCCATCAATGCGGATAGCAAAGATACCACCAATAATACGGTCACTGCCGTTCTTAGAACCGTTTTTGCCATAATGCCTAACCTGCCTTCTTAATTTTTTTATTCGCCGATTTTGCAAAAACCTAAGAGTTTTTGCAAGAGGACAAAAAGGCTTAAAACCGTGCAAAAAAGCCGCAAAACACGTGGTTTCGCGGCTTAAAACAAACAATAAATACTCTGCAACAAACCTTGGTTTATTGCAGAATATAACTATTTTATTAACCCATACTATACCATAGACTTAAGCGGATTGCAATCGGTTTTGCAAAAAAAGTTGGCGAAAAAAGTTGCGCTACTCTCTCCGTACTCATTGGTTGCAGAAAAGCGCGCTGTTTTGCGCCAAATGCCCGTCTCCCTTAAAATTAAAGTAAATCTAATTGTAACAGGGAGAACACAAACATGTCAAACTGTAAACAACGGTTAATCACCCGTGAGCCGCAAAGTTTCGGCTATGTCCGCGTATCCATGAAAGACCAGAACGAAGACCGGCAGCTTATTGCTTTAGAGCTGTACGCCATACCGCCGGAGAACATCTATATTGACAGGAAAAGCGGTAAGGATTTTAACCGGCCTGAATACAAGAAGCTGCTCAGAAAATTACGGGCCGGCGACCTTCTGTACCTGAAATCCATTGACCGGCTGGGGCGCAATTACGCCGAGATCATAGAGCAATGGCAGTTCCTCACACGCAGAAAAGGCGTGGACATTAAAGTGCTGGATATGCCGATGCTGGACACCACCTATTGCAAAGATTTGCTTGGCACCTTTATCGCTGATCTCGTGCTGCAGGTGCTGTCCTTTGCCGCGCAGCTGGAGCGCGAAAACCTGTTGCAGCGGCAAGCCGAAGGGATCGCCGCTGCCAAGGCGAAAGGCGTGGTGTTTGGCCGTAAAACTGTTACCGTGCCGGAAGATTTTGAAACCATCTACGCCCGTTGGCGCGATAAAGAACTGAGCAA
>JAISXG010000058.1 GCA_031270605.1 Oscillospiraceae bacterium
CTTGGCCGCATACCTGCAAACGGCCCGCTCGCTGCGAGACTTGCGCGCACCGTCTCCATTTCGTTTGCGCACAACTTTGCAGGGCACCCGGGCTTTTCAAACAAATCAACTAATTATAGCAAATCAACTTGAAAACGAGCCGGCCTCCACGTGCAGCCCCTGTATTCAAGGCTTTCACATGTATTTTCCGGACGTTTTCTAAATTAATTAACTATAGACCAAAAGATATTTTAACATTTATACAAAACATTGTAAACCGCAAAAACACAAAAAACTATGCCAAACTTGGCATAGCCTGTCGAAAAGAATTTGTATACTTTATATATTCTGACAAACGAACACCCGCCAAAAAAAGCAATATCAACAAATATTCTGAATTTATTATGAATTATTATTCAAAAAAACATAGCATATATTCGTGATTCTGTCAGAGGAAATCCGTCAGAACACCTAAAAATGCAACCAAACTTCGCCAATTCTCGGAATATTTATGGCAAAAGAAACGAAAGTTGTAAAAATTAAGGCAATCTATTGAATTTTTCACACACATGTTATAAAATAATTTCACTCTTTATATGGGAGGATTGGAAATGAGCGAATACACAGACCAGATCATTCGGCAGGTAAAGTCAAAAAACCCTGCCGAACCGGAGTTCCTGCAAACCGTCGAAGAAGTTTTGACGTCTTTGGCTCCGGTGATCGACAGGCATCCCGAGTTCCAGCAGGCAAACATCCTTGGCAGAATTGTCGAGCCGGAAAGAACAATCTCTTTCAGGGTCACATGGGTTGACGATGCAGGCAATGTTCAGGTCAACAAAGGCTACCGCGTGCAGTTCAACAGCGCGATCGGACCTTACAAGGGCGGGCTTCGGTTCCACCCCTCTGTTTACCTCGGCATCATCAAATTCCTGGGCTTTGAGCAGATTTTCAAAAACAGCTTGACAGGCCAACCCATCGGCGGGGGCAAGGGCGGCAGCGACTTTGACCCCAAGGGCAAGAGCGACGGCGAGGTCATGCGCTTTTGCCAGGCTTTCATGGCGGAGCTGCAGCGGCACATCGGCCCGGACGTGGACGTCCCCGCGGGGGACATCGGCGTGGGCGGCAGGGAAATCGGCTACATGTTCGGCATGTACAAAAAAGTGCGCAACGCATTTGAAAACGGCGTGCTGACAGGCAAGGGCCTGACATACGGCGGTTCCCTGATCCGGCCGGAGGCAACAGGCTTCGGCGGCGTTTATTACACCGCCGAGATGCTGAAACACTTCGGTGAAGAGATCAAGGGCAAAACCTTTGTGCTTTCAGGCTACGGCAACGTGACCTGGGGCGCGGCGCTGAAAATCGCCGAGCTCGGCGGCAAGGTGCTTACGATCTCAGGCTCCAAAGGCTATGTCTATGACGCTGACGGAATTTCAACGCCCGAGAAGATTGGTTACCTTCTCGAGATGCGCGCGAACAATTCCGGCGATGTGCTCAAAGACTATGCCGACAAGTTCGGGGCGGAATTTTTCCCGAACGAAAGGCCGTGGCGCGTTAAGGCTGATGTCGTCATTCCCTGCGCGACGCAAAACGAAGTCAACATGGAAGACGCAAAAACAATCGTTGCAAACGGCACACAGTTCTATGCTGAGCTTTCCAACATGTCAACGGAAAACGACGCGTTGGAATACCTCAAGCAAAACCTCAAGGGCGTCGGCCCCGCAAAAGCGGCAAACGCGGGTGGTGTTGCGGTGTCCGCCCTTGAAATGGCGCAGAATTCCCAAAGAACCGCATGGTCGGCCGAAGAGGTCGACGCAAAGCTCTATGGCATCATGAAGAACATTCATGACGAATCCGCCAAGGCAGCGGAAGAATACGGCCTTGGCTACGACCTTGTCGCGGGCGCGAACATCTCGGGCTTTCTCAAGGTCGCGAACGCCATGCTCGAACAGGGCATTCTTTGATCCAAAGCAAAAAACAGGCCTGTCAGCCTGTCTCCAAAAAGGTCGCCGGAAGGCGGCCTTTTTGGATCATGCGGGAGGATGTGATAGCCGGTGAAAAAAGCACCCGGAAAGCAGGAGCCTTCGTGTGGAAAGGATGTTGTACAAGCGCAAATGGAGGAAGGCACGCTCACTGCCATTTGGTTTTGGGCTTGTAAAAAGTGCGGCAATCAGGCCTTGTTTCAACTTGCAAATTTCAAAACATGAAAACATTTCAGCTTTTTTCTTGACTCTTTAAAAAAAATATGATAACATTGTTATTAGTTTTCGGGCAGGGGGTGCGGCAAACCGATGAGCCGGAGTTCACAGCTGACGCGCAGCCGCATTTTAGAATGCGCCGGACAGGAATTTTTGGAGCACGGTTTTCAAAACGCCAATATGCGGCGCATCGCGAAGGCGGCGCAGGTGACGACCGGCGCGATGTACAATCACTTTGCCAACAAGTCGGTCTTATTTGACGCGCTGGTGCAGGCCCCTGCGGAGGAAATGCTGGCGCGGTTTTGCGAAATCCACACGGATGCTAAAGAGGCCTTGCCGGAGATGACCGGCGCTTGCATGAAGCAAACGGCCTATATGGGCACCGATTGGATGCTGGAGTATATTTATGGGCATCTTGATGTCTTCCGGCTGGTTTTCTGCCGCTCCGAGGGCACCCGATGGGCATTTTATTTGGAAAAGCTGATTGCCATTGAGGAACAGGCTTACCGGGTCTACTGCGATTCGCCCGGCAAAAACGGGCGGCTGATTCAGGATATGTTTTTGCATATGACCGCCTCCTCCGGATTTCAATATCTGGTGGAGTTGGTTTCCCACGACGTGCCGTATAAACAGGCCGTCGCCGTGATGGATAACGCCAAGCGTTTCGGCATGGCCGGATGGCAGGAAATATTAGGGCCTTCGCCTTAATTTTTTTGGCACAAGGTTAGCCGAAACTAACCATATACTGTTTGCGTTTTGTAGTTAATTGATTCCAGAAAACACGCTCTAGGTATATGAAGTTTTGCACGTGGAAGCTAACGCGTTTCCAAGTCATTTACTATATAAGACGGTTATTTTATTAAACATAGGTTAGTCAAAACTAACTTTAATAATATAAAAACATTCAGGAGGTTTCTATTATGCCCAATAATACCACCCGCAAAAATCCCATCCGCTTAGGCGGAAAAGACCTGATCAACGTCGGCATTTTATTTTGTCATTGTTACGGCGCTTCACTTTAAATGAGGCAGGTATGCAAAAGCCGCAGAATTATTTTGAACTGAAAGAAAGGACGGGAATGTCAATTGGATAAAACAAAGCAAACAAAACAGGGCGCGTTTTCTTATCTTGCCCGGTGGGCGGCTCCATATAAAGCGAAATACCTGGCGTCCGTGATCACTGCGGTGCTGGAGGTGCTTTTCTCCATCGTGCCGTTTTATTGCATCAGCCGGATCGTCACGCTGCTCATCGGCGGCGAGCGCGCGGCCGCTTCCTATGCCCTCTGGATCGGCATCGCGGCGGCGTTCTGGACGGCCGGCTATCTCCTGCACGCGGTGTCCACCACCGTTTCCCACAAAGCCACCTTTGCCGTAATTGCAGACGTGCGCAAAAGCATGTGCGAAAAGCTCGCGCGCATGTCTATGGGCAGGGTGCTGGAGCGCCCCAGCGGCGAAACCAAAAACCTGATTGTGGAGCGGGTGGACAACATTGAGCCGACGCTCGCCCACCTGGTTCCCGAAATGACCAGCAAGCTGCTGGCTCCCGTGGCGATTCTCGCTTATGTCTTTGTTTTGGACTGGCGTGTGGGGCTGTGGTCTCTGCTTACCCTGCCGGTCGGTCTGCTGGCCATGATGGGCATGATGGTCGGCTACAAGGAAAAATTCGAGCGGTATATCCGCTCCGGCAAGAGATTAAACGCCGTCGCCGTCGAGTACATCAACGGCATTGAGGTGATCAAAACCTTCAGCCAGACGGCGAAAACCTACGGAAAATTCACCGACGCAGTACGGGAATCCGCCCATTCCGCCATCGACTGGATGCGGGACACGCAGATCTATTTTTCCGCCGCCATGGTGATCATCCCGTCGGTGACAGTCAGCGTGCTGCCCGCGTCGGTGCTGTACTTTTTGCAGGGCACGCTTACGGTAAACGAGATCGTTATGATCGTGGTGCTGTGCCTGGGCATGATGACGCCACTCATCGGCGCCATGAGCTATACCGATGACCTGGGCAAAATCGGCACGATTGTCGGGGAGATCAATGAAATTCTGGAGGAGGAAGAGCTGGATCGTCCGCAAACATCCGTTAAGCTTAACGGGTTCGATATTATCGGCAGGGCCGTCCGCTTTGCCTACAAGGACGCCGAGGTGCTCCACGGCGTGGACTTTGCGTTCAGAGAAGGCACGGTCAACGCGCTGGTCGGCCCCTCGGGCAGCGGCAAATCCACCATTGCCCGCCTTGTCGCCTCCATGTGGGACGTGAGCGGCGGCGGCATTCAGATCGGCGGCGCGGATATCCGGGAAATCCCCCTGCGCCAACTGAACGAAATGATCGCTTATGTCTCGCAGGACAATTTCCTCTTTGATGAAACGGTGCGGGAGAACATCCGCAAGGGCCGCCCCGGGGCAACCGACGCCGAGGTGGAGCAAATCGCGAAGGCCGCCGGCTGCCACGATTTTATCACGCGGCTGGAAAAGGGCTATGACACCGTGGCAGGCAGCGCCGGCGGGCACCTTTCCGGCGGCGAACGCCAGCGGCTCTCCATTGCCCGGGCCATGCTCAAGGACGCGCCCATCGTCATTCTGGACGAGGCGACCGCCTACACCGACCCGGAAAACGAGGCCGTCATCCAGAGCGCCGTGGCAAAGCTTGTGGAGGGCAAGACGCTGATCGTCGTGGCGCACCGCCTGTCCACCATCACCGATTCCGACCAGATCGTGGTGGTCAACCAAGGTAATATAGAAGCGGCGGACACGCACGACGCGCTGCTCCGAAGCTGCGGGCTCTACCGCAGGCTCTGGGAAACGCATATCGGCGCAAAAGACACATCGGAGGTGCGGTAATGTTCGGATATATTAAAAAATTCCTTGATTTTGCCGAGGAGCAAAAAAGCAGAATGGCGCTCGCTTTGGTGTTCGGCTTCTTCCAGAGCGTCTTTAATGCGTTCAGCCTTCTGGGGGCGGCCTACACGCTGGGGGCGATTCTTAATGGCAGCGCGAATAAAACGACCGCGTGGGTTTCCATGGGGATCGTGATCGCGGGCATGGTGGGCGCGTATCTCTGCAATTTTTTCTCCATTCAAATGGAAACAAAGGCCGGCTACACCACCGCGGCGGGCGCAAGGATACGCATTGCCGAAAAGTTGCGCTACGCGCCCATGGGTTACTTTAACCAGCGCAACCTGGGGCAGATCACCAACGTCGCCACCAACACCTGCGAAAGCCTGCAGGAAACCCTGACCCGCTGCATGGTTCTGTCGGTGCAGGGGCTGCTGACCACGGCGGCGATCAACCTCATGATGTTTTTCTTCGACTGGCGTATCGGGCTTGTGACCCTTGCCGGATTTTTGCTGTTTCTCTTTGTGAACAACCGCATGCACAAGGCGGGCGAGGTGATGTCCGGCCGCAAGATCAAGTCGATCGAAGGCGCGGTGGAGGCTATCCTTGAATACGTGCAGGGCATCGCGGTGATAAAATCCTACAACCTGACGGGAAACGCGAACAAAAAGGTCTCCGACGCCATTGAGGAAGAAAACACGGTGTCCTACCGCATGGAGCGCGCCTTTATTCCGCTGATGTCGGTGCAGAGCGTCGTTACAAGGCTCGCGGGGCTTGCCATTGTCATTTGCGCCGTCGCGTTCTATCTTGACGGCTCCATGACGCTGACCAACGCGCTGATGGTGTGCATCGCTTCCTTTATGGTATACAACGAGCTGGCCACCGGCGGCAACATGTCCGCCCTCATGCGTACGGCGGCGCTTGCCATCGACAACATAAACGCCGCAATGAACATGCCGGTCATGGATGAAAACGGCGCGGATATCCGGCCGGAGAACACCGCCATTTCGGTTGAAAACGTCAGCTTTTCCTATGACAGGCGTAAAATTATCGACGACATAAGCGTTGACATCCCCGCCGGCTCCACCCTGGCCATTGTGGGCGGCTCCGGCGGCGGCAAAACCACCCTGTGCAACCTGATCATCCGCTTCTGGGATGTGGACGGGGGCAGCATAAAGCTCGGCAACCGCGACGTGCGGGAATACACGCTTGACAGCCTGCTCAAAAACTACAGCATGGTGTTCCAGAACGTCTACCTGTTCAACGACACTGTGGCGGGCAACATCCGTTTCGGCAAGCCCGACGCCACCCTCGGGGAGGTTCGCGACGCGGCCCGGCGCGCCTGCTGCGACGACTTCATCATGGCCCTTCCCGACGGTTATGATACGGTGATAGGCGAAGGGGGCGCCAGCATTTCCGGCGGCGAAAAGCAGCGCATTTCCATCGCGCGGGCCATCATAAAGGACAGCCCCATTATCATTCTGGACGAGGCCACCGCCAACGTGGACCCCGAAAACGAATGGATGCTCCAACAGGCGATCGCGGAGCTGACCAAGTCCAAAACGGTCATCATGATCGCCCACCGGCTGAAAACCGTGCGCAACGCCGACCGGATCATCGTGGTGGAAAACGGAAAAATCGTGCAGCAGGGCACCCATGAGCAGCTGATGGCCCAGGGCGGGCGCTACGCCGACTTTATCGGCATGCGAAAGCAGTCCATCGGCTGGAAGCTGGGCAAAAACGCGGCGCATACGTTGTCGCATTAACATGAAAGCGGGTGAAAAAACGATGGATATGGTTTTATGGCGCGCCCGGATAAGTTCGGGCAAAGAGGACCTGGCGCGGGAATGGATCGCTTTTCTTGACGCCAACAAAGAAGCC
Source organism: Oscillospiraceae bacterium (assembly GCA_031270605.1). GTDB lineage: Bacteria > Bacillota > Clostridia > Oscillospirales > Acutalibacteraceae > JAISXG01. The sequence goes on from JAISXG010000058.1 coordinate 6,893, forward strand.
GGGAACGAAACGCTGAAAAACGAAAAGGAACATTTAGAGCTTTATTTTACAAACACGGAAAACGGAAAGATGTATTTATACCTGTTTGTTCTGGCGGATGACCTGGATTATGCGGGCAAGACCGCTTTGGAAAGCGATAACCCTTTGGATAAAAGGCATTTTGAGTACCTGACGGCATGCGTGGATATGGAGGACTGCACGCAGATAAAGCCCGCATTGGCGCTCGGGGATTTTTCGGTGTTTGAATAAGCCATGCGAAAATTTGCAGCCGTGGTTTGGGGTCATTTGGACTAATTTCTCTGAGATATTCATTATGCTTCCCTTTCGGAAATGAGGACAGCTGAAAGAGAAGTGAACGGCAAGGCGGCGGCGCAATCGTAGTATAAATTTATTATGCCGCCCGATTTGGAGTGAAAACCAAATGGGGCGGCTTTAAATTTATTCCGCAAAATTTGCAGAAAGATAAAAATCATAGATAGCCGATTCACTTGAAAACCGGCCACTTCCTTCGGATCGCATGCCGCCTTCTCCTTTTAAACTCTTGATCCGCATGATTTAAAACACACGGATAGCTGTTGTATTTTATATAAAATTTATCAATGTACGAAAACAGTTCATTTACTTCAAATGAACCTGAAATGGCATTAAGGTGTAAAATCATTTTCTCCTTTTTTAGTATTTTTCGTTTAAAATCTTTTTTATTGAAGAAATCTTTTTGCATGCCATACTCCTAATAATACTTTTATCGTTTTATTATAGCATAAATTAAATTTCCATATAAAATAAATCGACAAATTTCTTATCGGAATCAGTCGATTCATTCTGGCAGGGTGCTATGAAAAAGATGCAAAGTAAAACTGTTTATATCCGCTCTTTATAAAATCTCAACGCATCTTCCACATTGATTCCGTCTATGGTCATGCCTCCAATATCGCAGTTGGTTATTTGACAGTTCTTAAAACTTCCACCAAAAAATGTGCTATCATCAAAAACCGTATAACGGAAATCGCTACCATCAATCCCAGATTCATAAAATTTGCTTTCACCCATCCATGAATCGCAAATCAATGCATTGGAAAAGTCACATTCGTTAATGCACCAATTCGTCATTTTACCGTCATACCAGTCCAACTTGTCTGTTCCGAAAAAACGAAATGAAACGCCATCCATCGAGCCATCTAACAGGGCGAAACGATAACGGCTGCTGTTATAAACTTCGTCATGAGGTTTTAGCATTTTGATATACCGATTCCAACGGGCATCTGTATAAAATATGAATCCGTTGTCATCCGCAAATTGGCGCTTTTTGCCCTCCCAATCATAACAGAAATCTTCTTTGTTACTGGCATCGTTGGGAAAGTAGATATTCCAACACAGGATGTCGGGATGCTTTTGCTTCAGCAGCTCGAACAGGTAAACATTGTTATCAGGATCACCATAAGCAAGGTAGCGAATAAGCATTGCTTCCATGCCGGCAGTTCTTAAATTCACCACACCAATGCACTCGCCATTTTGCATGATTTTATAGCAATACGCGCAGTCGGGTATGTTTAGCTGGTATCCAAAATTAAATTCTTCGAACAGCTTGTCCATTTCTTTTGTGTTTACATAGCATTGTTTGACTACGGCTGTAACATTTTCAATATCTTCCTCGGCTGTCAATTCAAGCGTCAACTCCACTCCAGTCATATCAATAACTTGCTCCAGCGGCATTTCCAAGGCGATTTCTTTCACTGGCTCTGACATGACTGTTTTCAATGCTTTTTTTAATTCTTCCGATTCTGTGCCGTGGGTCGTGTCGAGATATTTATACACGCTAATCATATCTTGCTTATCTTTAAGCATATTGAGTAACTGCCGCAAGACAATTCCCAAAGCATTTAACTGTTCTGTTTCTTTTTTTGTTTCATCTAAATGGTCAGTGAATACAGCAATCACTTTCGATAATTCAGCAGATTTAAATATCTCCTGAATAGATGGGATAGATAGCCGCAATTTACGCAGAAATACAATTTGTTTTATTTTCTGCATGTTTTCCTCATCATAAAAACGATAATCGTTTTCACCACGTGAGCTTTTTAGAATCCCCGCACTTTCCCAATAATGCAGAGAACGGTGGGAAATCCCGAATTTGTTTGTGACATCGCCGATTTTCATAAGCATATAAACACTTCCTTTTTTGTATTATATCATAATCATACAGTCTTACGTAAGGTAAGTGTCAATAGCTAAACCGAATATTATACGAATCTTCATTAGAAATGCAGACGAATAATTACATAAATACTACTTGTAGCTTTATTATAATAAAAACCTGTCGATAAAGCAATCAAGGCTTGCAAAGCAAGACTTTGGCTTTTTTCGGCAGGTTTTGTCATTTGTCTAAAAGGACAATTATTAATATAATCGGACGCCCTACGCTTTTCGCGCAAATTTCGAACCCCTTCATACGATCCATCAAAATAAAAGCGATACTAAGGAACGCCCTCGGTCCGCCGCTATTTTTTATATCTGTCAAATATGAAATCCAGAATTGCTTGGGACGGTACTATACAAATTCACCGCAGATATTCTGATAATCTATAAAAATATTATAGCGTTCCGGTCTAAACATTAAAACACATAGACCCTCGTCCTCCGGCCCATTGAAATGATCTTTTAATTCATCGTACCACATATTTCGCTTAACTTCTAAATCAGTAATTATTTCTATTCTTCCTGTCAAAGATATACCCGAAAAACTTTTGCTTTCAAATAAGTAGATACAAGCACGGGGGTCTTTCCTTATACGGTTTGGTTTGTTTGCGCCAATATCCGAACAGAAAGCAATCCAAATTGCCCCGTCAGCTCTCGCTGCAGTGATCATGGAAGCAGATGGGTAGCCCGATTCATCTGTCAACGCCATCACCCAATCAAAAGTAAGTCCCGATTCCCTCGTATGCGCTGTACATTTATTGATTAAGTCCTCGGCTTTATCAAACAATTCTTTATTCATTTTCCCAACACCTCCTAATAAATAATCGGAATTTCATAAATTATTATAGTAGATTTCGTTCATATAGGCAATGTAAAATTGTAGCCCGTGTTTATTTATGCCGCTTTTCTTAACATAGATTCGGCGTAAAAATATCCTAAAATAGAAGGGATTCGTTTTTCGCGGCTCCCTTTTTTGGTTTTGGAGGGCGTTCGCTTTTATATGACAGGGGGTTCGGAAGTTTCTAAACCATTGGCGTGATTTTACGCTGATTGATCATTTTCGGTATGTTTGAGCATGGTTTTTCTTCCGTCCCGGTACTCTTTCAAAAACAATGAAACACCCGGAAGTCGCTTGAAATAAGGATTCTTATATTTTCAGATAGAATAAAAACCGCCTTTATCAGACGGTTTCTATTCTATCAAAGTTTGTCCTCTGATTTGGCAAAGGTACTACCTATTGATAAAATGCACCGTTTTAAATTTCAAAGCGGTGCAACTTTTAACGATTACAAATCTTGCACACCCTACATGTATAATAATAAATTCATCCATGCGCATCCACTGATAATGCTTATTAGTCAACGCAAAGCAACCAATTTACCCCGAATTTGTCAACAAGGCAAAATATTAATGAACTCCATTCACATGAACCTAATGGCAATTCAACCTTTGCACCGTCTTTAAGAATATCGTATGCTTTTTTTATAATTTCTTCGTCGTCTTTATTAAAATAAAAGCAGAATTGCATTGTGTTGCCAATAATGCAATCTGACTCTTGCTCCATAAATGCTATACACTGACCAAAGACGTTTATTTCTGCATGGGCAATTAGATTGCTTTCGTCTCTATATATTGCAGCAACAGTAGCATCAAATGCTTTTTGGTAAAGCTCGATTGCTTGGTCGCAATTTTTCAAGTATAGCTGAAGTTTTGTCATTGGCATATAACAACCTCCGATAATATAAATAACCTATGCTTCCATTTTACTACAAAACAGCCCCACCATCAACCGAGTTTATCGATTGATGGTGGTTTATTTGGCAGGGTACTATGAAAAAGATGCCGCTCCGGCGCGAGAGGCGAACGAAGACAAAAGAAAAAGCCCCGAACGCGAATTGCGTATCGGGGCTCTCAACTGGTCGGAATGATACTACAGCATTTAGAGCAAAAAACCAGTAAAATCAAGGCTGTGAGGGCAGTAGATAGGGCAATATTTACTTCTAGAAACTGAATAAACCAACGGTATTTGGGGGCGCCCCATCAACGGGACTCCCCTTTTACCGATCACCGCTCCCAAATCCCATAATTTATCATATATTTAACGGTTCTATTTTAATTTTGACTCCTTACCATTGAAAATCACTTAATTACTTAATTGAACAATCGTTAAAGAGCGATTCATATAACCTAAAATAGGGAAATCCGTACTAATGCTTGCGCCTACTTCATCTCCTGCTGTTAGCGCGGCCTGAACGACAAACGTTGAGCTACTTCTGTTAGATATCTTAAAAAAAGTAGTCGTATCGCCAAAAATCGGTACACCGTTGACAGTAATAATAGCATTCAGATATGGTTGATCCGGGTCTGGATCCGTGGTGGCTTCAGCGTTTATAGATATCGTTACTTGATAAATTCCGCTCTCTCCTACCACTAATTCATTTCCCGATAGACTAACTGTGACCGTATCTGATAAGGGGCCAGACACATTAAATGGCACAGGTGTGAATGTTGCCCCAGGCGTCTCTACACTACTTCCTCTCAAAGATCCAAAAGCTAAAACGGCTTCGTCTGTTCCAATTACAGCCAAAGATGCGTTGACCGGCACAATCGTTGAATAATAAATCGTTGCGCTACTGTTGTTCGTTAACGCTACGGTTACAGGCGCTGTTACAACCTCTATAACGCCAACTCCGACCACCTCTCCCGTTTTGGTTGGCGAATTACCGATTATGGTATCTCCCTGCGATGAAACCAGCGCAAATCCAGCGCCAATGGTTGATACAGAGGCTTGCGTGGCTACCCACCAGTCAAATTCATATCTGCCTGCTTCCAGTATTGTAATAACGCCAGTGACGCTGTCATAGCTGATATTCCCGGAAGAAGTCACGGTTGAATCAAAGATGACGTTTGCGTTGGATTCAACGGCGCCCGCTATTAAGCGTTCAACCTGTAATAATATACTCATAAGTGTATCTCCTTTTGTTTGATGCTCCCTATAAATTATTTTATGTTGTCAGGCTAAATCTGTGCACATCGTCTTGGCGAAGGGGTTCGGATTGGGGCATTATTTTAACCACACATAAAAGCTAATAATAAATTGTATACCTGTAAAAAACAATAGAGCGACTAAAATAAGCGCTAAAAAAGCTCTGTTACTCGTATCTGGAGCGCGAGTGTTTTTACAGTATTTTCAAATTCTAAAACCCGCATAAATACGGACAAAACAAAAGATCATCGACAAAAATCGACGATCTTTTTGTGATCATTTGATAAAAAAGATTTCATACAGCCGCGGGCGGCGATCTGTAACCATAGAAAAACCTGCGGTGCGCGAATTGCTCACCGCAGGTGTGGTCGGAGTGACGGGATTCGAACCCATGGCCTCTTGGTCCCGAACCAAGCGCGATACCAAACTTCGCCACACCCCGATGCCTTTTTTCATGCGAAGTGTATTATATAATAGATTGCTGAAAAAATCAACCTGTTTTCCAAAAATATATCCTGCTTTCTGTGTTATTAAATGATATGAACCACACAGCAAAAAAAGAAAAGAAGCAATAACGAGACACCCGTTTGATTATCTGGCGTCGGAATCCGCAGCTCGGTTTTCCTGCCGGGATGTGTCGAAAATCTTCAACGGCATCAACGAACGGCGCCCAAAAGTGTTTTGTTACCGCTTTGCCGGTTTCGACTTTGGGTCATTTCTTGAAGTCCTCACATTGTTTGCACAACGCTGGATTGCTCTTGAACTCCCGACAGCTATCCCGGCTGTTGGTGCTGTAGAGTGGCACTTGATTGTTCGGACAAATCACGCAGTCATAATGCGGTACACCCATCACAAGGCCTTGCCCGGGTCACAAACCGGGTCAGGCTCAAATTTCTTTTCGTGAATCTTAAAAAGGTATCCGCTTAGATGAGGAAAGACCGTTTTGAATTCTTTATTTTCTCTTATATTCTCTATTTTACCCGAATATACCGGAAAGGGGAATTTCACTCTCATGAACTTCCCCTTTCTTTGACAGGCCGCAACCTGCCCAAGAACGTGTTTTTATGTGAAAAGCTACATGAACAGCATCAAACTCACTGCCATCACCGCCATGCCGGCCACCAGGCCATAAATCGAAAGGTGGTGCTCGCCGTATTCGCGCGCGGAGGGCAGCAGCTCGTCAAACGAAATAAACACCATAATACCCGCCACCGCGGCAAACAAAACACCGAACACAACGTCGTTCATAAAGGGCATCAGGATAAGATAGCCGACGATCGCCCCAACCGGCTCTGCAAGCCCCGATGCGAACGAATAGAAAAACGCTTTTTTTCTGCTGCCGGTGGAATAATAAATCGGCACAGAAACCGCGATGCCCTCGGGGATGTTGTGAATGGCAATCGCAACCACAATCGGAATGGCAAGCGAGGGCTCCTGCAAGGCCGAAACAAAGGTGGCAAGCCCCTCGGGGAAGTTGTGGATGCCCACCGCAAGCGCAGTGAAAACGCCTGTGCGCAAAAGCTTCTTTCTTCCGGCATTTTGGTCATCCATCCGCTCAACCGATTTGACCTCATGGGGATTTTTATCTTCGGGAATCAGCTTGTCGATCAAAGCGATGAGCAGCATGCCGCCGAAAAACGCAATAATGGTCGCAAGCATGCCGGGTTTATTACCCATGACCGCCGCGAGGGAATGGTGCGCCTTTTGAAAAATCTCGACCAACGAAACATAGACCATGACCCCCGCCGAAAAGCCGAGGCTCACAGCCAAAAATTTGGTGTTGGTCTTCTTTGCAAAAAAACCGATGGCACTGCCGATGCCCGTTGAAAGCCCGGCAAGAGCCGTTAATAAAAACGCAAAAAGAATATCCATAAAAATCCTCCCTTCACCCCTGCGCCTGTGGGGAATGCTGTTGTTCGTGCCCAAAAGCGCGATTGGTTAGTTTAAACTAACCACATATTGATTATAGCACGGCCGGCAGCCTCTGTCAACAAAAACTCATGTTGAAGCATGCTACCAATGCTCGCCCTCCGCTTCCGAAACCGCCTGCAGCGTCGCCTCCACAACCTCCTCTGCCGTGCGCCCCGTCGCGTTCACGGTGAGGTCGGCATATGCCTGATAAAGCGGCCGCCGCTCGTCAAAGAGGCCGCGCAGCGTGCGCCCCGGCGCAATCACAACGCCCCGTGTCTTGATATCCGCGATCCGGCGCTCAATTTCTTCAAACGCCACGTCCAAAAACACCATGGTTGAAAGCTGTTTGAGATGCTCCATGGCTTTTGCGGAATAAACGACGCTACCGCCCGTTGCGATACAGGTTTTTTCGCACTGGAGCCGGCAAATCGCCGCTTCTTCTCTGCACAAAAAAACCTCGCTGCCCTCTTCTTCTAAAATCTCCCACAGGTATTTGCCGTATTTTTGCTGAATAATCAAATCGGTGTCTACAAACATCAGGTTTTTCGCCTTTGCCAGCAGCACGCCCACGGTGCTTTTACCGCAGCCCGCCATGCCGATCAAGGTGATATTGCTTTTTTTCATAGCATTACTCTTTTCTAAAAAACCGGCGCAAATGAATACTCACCCGCCCCGGCCTCTTTGCCCGCTATTCAATTTCTTTCTTCTCAGCCGGGAATCTCGCCCACACTGTTCAGCACATATTTCGGCTGATAGGCGAAGGCCTTCAGCATAGAAGCGCTCGTCACGCCCGAAAGCACCAAAATCGTGTCAAGGCCCGTTTCAATGCCCGCGATGATGTCGGTGTCCATCCTGTCGCCGATCATGGCCGCTTCATTCGAGTGCACGCCCAGCAGCCGCAGACCCGTGCGCATCATCAAAGCGTTCGGTTTGCCCACAAAATAGGCCTGCTTCTCCGTAGTCATCTCAATGGGGGCGATCAGCGCGCGGCAGGCGGGAATAATGCCGTGCTCGTCCGGCCCGGTCATGTCGGGGTTTGTGCCGATCAACCGCGCGCCCTTGCGCACAAGGGTCGAGGCCTTCGCGATGCTCTCAAAATTATAGTTGCGCGTTTCGCCCACAATGACATAGTCGGGGTTCACGTCGTTCATCGTGATGCCCGCGTCATACAGCGCATTGTGCAGCCCCGGCGCGCCGATAACATATGCCGAGCAGCCCGGCGACTGGTTCGCCACAAACTTTGCCGTGGCCAGGGCGCTTGTATAAAAACGCGACTCCGGCACCTCAAGCCCCATGCGCCCGAGCTTCTGCTTGAGCTCCATCGGGGAGCGCTCGCTGGAATTTGTGAGAAAGAGGTATTCCTTCCCCTCCCTGTTGAGCCAGTCCACAAACTCCTTCACGCCTTCGATCAATATATTCCCGTGATACAACACACCGTCCATATCGCACAAATAGCCTTTTTTGCTTCTGATGTCCGTAATCTCGCTCATCAAATTCGCCGCCCTTTCCGATTCATAAGTCGATATATAAAATTTAATAAATTTGATTCTTTTCAGCGTTGCCTGTTTTCCAAAATACGCCCTTGTCTATGGTATCATAATGCTTCACAGGATTCAACAGGAATATTAGCCGAAAAATGCGGCCGGATTCAGAATGAAAATAGAAACTCCCATTAAAAACAGCCGCCTGTGACCAAAAATCACATGCGGCTGTTTTGTTTTGGTTATGCCTCTTCCAGCGCCTTCTGGTCGTCGCTGCGCAGCTTGGAGGTTTGCCGCTGGGCCATCACAAGGTTGAAATACAGCCCCTGCTTCTCAAGCAGCTCCTTATGCGTGCCCACTTCGGCGATCTCGCCCTTTTCAAGCACCACAAGACGGTCCGCGTGGCGCAAGGTGGCAAGGCGGTGGGCGATGGCCACGGTGGTCCTGTTTTGAATGAGCCTGCCGATGGCCTCTTGAATCTTGCTCTCGGTTTCGGAGTCCAGGGCGCTGGTGGCCTCGTCAAGAATCAGGATTTTCGGGTCTTTGAGCACGGCGCGCGCAATGGCGATTCGCTGGCGCTCGCCGCCTGAGAGCGTGTGGCCGTTTTCACCCACAAGGGTGTTGTAGCCGTCCGGCAGCTTCATGATGAACTCATGGGCGTTGGCCGTTTTTGCGGCGGCGATAATTTCTTCGGGCGAGGCGCTGTGCTTTGCATAAGCGATATTGTCATACACCGTGCCCGCAAACAGCACCGTCTCCTGAAACACCACGCCGATATGCTCGCGCAGCACGCTTTGATCCGCCTCGCGAATGTCGGTGCCGCCCACCCGCAAACTGCCGCCCTGCGGGTCATAGAGGCGCATGATGAGGTTGATCATTGTGGACTTGCCCGCGCCGGAATGCCCCACAAGGCCGATCATCTCGCCCTGCCTGATGTGCAGGTTCACATTTTTGAGCACCGGCTCATAGGACTTATAGCCGAAATTGACGTTGCAGAACGCGAGGTCGCCGTCGTAGTCAAGGTCCACGGGATCGGCGGCTTCGGCCACGGACTGCCGCTCGTCTGAGATCTCGAAGATTTTCAAAAGGCTCGTCACAAGCTCCGCAAGCCAGCGGGGCAGCGACGCCATCCAACGCAGGGGGGCATAAATGTATGCGAGGAACAAAATAAAGGTGTAGAGATTGCCCGCCGTCATCTGCCCTTCAAGCACCATTTTGCCGCCGATGAGAATCACAAAAAATTCGCCCATGCCCACAAAAAAGTGCAGGAAGGGGAACACCATCGCCCATGTGTGCTCGTTTTTTGCAGAGATTTCGGCAAGACGCTTGTTGGCGTTGTCGAACTTCTCGATTTCGCGCTCTTCGTTGCCGAAGGTTTTCACCACGCGGATACCGCGCACAATGTCGTGCAGAATCGAGCGTGAACGGGCGTTTTGCACCCATTGCCGCTCAAAGCGCAGGTGCATAAAGTGCCAGAAACGCGAAATCGCATAAACCGCGATGGGCACCGGCACAAACACAATGAAGGTGAGCAGCGGGCTGATGCTGAACAAAATGCCCGCGATGGCAAGAAACATGAACGATTGGCTGATGGCAAATTCGCCCTGGTCGGTCAAAAACCTGCGCACGATCTGGGTGTCGTCCGTGACGCGCTTGATGAGGTCGCCTGCGGTCTTGCGCGACATGGAGGTGAGCGAAAGCCGCTGCACCTTATCATAGACAAGAATGCGCAGGTCGTTTGAAAAAGAAGAACCGATTTTGTTTGAAATGCGCTTGCTGAAAATCGTGCAGACCTGCCCCACAATGCTCGCCCCGACCATTGTGAGGGCAAGCAGCGCAATGCCCTGCTCCGCGGGAAAGCGCGGCACGAAGCCCGCGGGGGGGCTGAGGTAATTGTCAACAAGCTGCCCGTAAAGCACGGGCGCGATGGCCAGTGCGAGGTTTGAAAGCAGCAAAAAAATGCCGGCAAGCACCACGCTGGGGATATAGGGGCGCATGAGCGCAAAGGTGCGCTTGGCCACATAGCCCTTGTCTGTGCAGAACATGCAGATGTCGATGCCCGGCACAAAGGCGCGGCCGCATTTTTCGCAGCGCAGCCGTTCGGTGAACACAATCTGGCTCTCTTCGCCCGTTTTGATATAATGGTTGACCATTTTGCAAAACTCGGAGATATCGTTGACATAGGTCATTGTGAAGCGGCAAACCGGGATGTTTTCGGCGTCCGACAGCGCGCGGGGCGCTTCCTCAGCTGGAACGCTGGTGTCGCGCACGGCCATTTCAAGCCGCCCGCAGCCGATGTCCGTTTTTTGCCGCAGCTCCAAAATGTCGCCCACTGAGCGGCGGAAGACCTCTTTGCCGTCGATCTCTGCGCTCACGAAGCCGCCGCTGAACGAAAGCGTGCCGCGGCAGGGCGAGCCGTCCTGCGAAAGGTCAAATGAAACAGAATTATTCATTGGATTTTGTGTCCTTTCTTGCTTTTCATCCTATTGCAGCCGCACAGAATCAAAAAGCGGAATCAATACAGATACGGCTCAATTTGCCGCGCGCATCTCGGCGTGATTTTGGCAAGGTCGGGGATGAGGTAGCGGTTGCCGTCCACATCCGTGATCAAAATGCCGCCCCGGCGCAGCTCTTTGATGCTTTTGCCGAGGTCCTTGACCGAAAAGGTCTTTTTGAAGCCGCCGATGCTCACGTCAAAATAATAGAAGCCCATTTTTTCTTTGATGGAGGTAATGTCGGTGATGCCCGGGCAGTAATAGCGCCGCTCAAGCTCCTCCTGCACCAGCTCAGCCATGCCCTCGGGCAGGGTTGTGAGGGTTTCGAGAATACCGATTTCCTGATTCTCCATGTCCTGAATGCAAAGAAAGGCGTCGGGCTGGGTCAGGGGCAGCGAGCGCAGCGCCTGCACACGGTTATGCTCCTCGCCCTCGTATCTCAGGCACAAAAAGCCGTTTGGGTTGCGGTAAAATTCGCATTTTTCCAGCTCCAGAAAGCCGATATTGGTCAGTGCGCCGGTTTGCACGGCGGTGGTTGTTTCACTCATATATTTCCCCTCTTTTATTCAACGATGCCCACGGATTTGAGGGCCTCTGTCTGGATTTTATAAAGCTTGAAGAACTCTTTTTTTGCCTTGATCAGCTCCACAAACGTGCCGTGCTCCACCACGCGACCTTCGTCAATGACCGCAAGGCGGTCCGCGTCGCGCAGGGTCGAGAGCCGGTGGGCGATGGCGATAGTCGTGCGCCCCGATTTCAACCGCGTGAGCGACTCCTGAATGTTGCGTTCTGTCGCGGTGTCCATCGCCGCGGTGGCCTCGTCAAGAATCAGGATCTTCGGGTTCTGAATGATGGTTCGGGCAATCGAAACCCGCTGCCGCTCGCCGCCCGACAGATCCTGCCCGCCCGAGCCCACGCGGGTGTCATAGCCGTCGGGCAGCTTCATGATGAAGTCGTGCGCCGACGCTGCCTTTGCCGCTGCAATGACCTCCGCAAGATTCGCATCGGGCTTCGCATAACGGATGTTGTCGGCAATGGTGCCGATGAACAGATAGATGTCCTGTGACACAAGGCCGACATTCGAGCGCAGCTGTTTCATTGACAGGTCCTTCACATCCACTCCGTCGATTTTCACGCTGCCCTCTTTCGCGTCATAAAGCCGCGCAATGAGGTTCGCGATGGTGGTTTTGCCCGCGCCGGTTTTGCCCACGATGCCGAGCATTTCGCCCTCGCGCACCGAGAGGTCAAGCTTTTTGATGACGGGGCGGGCGGGCTCATATTCAAACACCAGCTCAGAAATTTCAATCGCGCCGCAGAATTGTTCAAGCATCACCGGGGTTTCGCTTTCAAGCACATCCGGCTTGCTGTCAACGATCTCAAACACCCTCTGGGCGGAGTTGACGCACCGCGCCCACCAGTTTGACACCCACGACAAAAAGTCGATGGGACCCTGCAGCATGTTGACATACATAATATAGGTCAGCAACTCGCCCGTCGTCATTTCGCCCCGCACCACAAGCATGCTGCCAAAGGCGAGCAGGACGGTGGAGAGGATGATAATTACAAGATATAGAATCGGGAACACCGTGGCCTCTGTGAGGGCTAGCTTGAGCTCCGCGCCCTTGAGCTTGCCGCTGACTTCGGCAAAGCGGTCGTATTCGTCGACCTCTTTCGAAAACGCCTTGATGATTCTCTGGCCGTTGATGTTGTCACTGGCCATTGAGGAGACCCGGGCGTTCATGATCCAGAAACGATGATGCAGCTTGCGGAAAAACCTGCCGCCGAACACGAGCGTGAGCACAATCATGGGCACCAGCAGCAGCACCAGCAGAGTGAGTTTGACGCTCAGCGAGAATAAAAAGCCCGTCACGCCGATGACCATGATGCTGTTAATGAGCACATAGGGCAGGCCGTCCACGAAAAACCAGTAGATGTTGTTTGCGTCGCGGTTCACATGCTCAATAATCGAGCCGGTCTGCTTGGAGGCATAAAATCCCACGGAAAGGCGCTGCATCGCAACAAAGATTTTCTGCTTGATGTCGTAAATCACGCGGGGCATGATGCCGCCGATGATGTATTGATAGACCGCGCTGAACAACGTGTTCAAAAACCGCACGCCGAACAAACCCAGCACCAGCAGCCCAAGCGTGCGGATGAGCTTTTCAGCCGGTTCGGTGCCGGCTTTGTTGATCACGTCGTCAAACAGCATCTGCGTGCTGATTTTAGGCATGATGAGCGAGATGCCCGTGCCGATGAGCATCGAAACAATGACGACCGCCACCTCTTTTTTGTAGCCCCCGAAAAAGGCAAACAGGCGTTTGATGGTTGAGTTTTTGTCCGCGCATTTGGGGCAGGAATGAAACCCATTGGGAATGGGCATGCCGCATTTTTCGCATTTGCGCTCTTCGCCCTCCTGTTCGGCATTCTCAAGGGGCTTGCCGCTTTTGAAGGTGTTATAGGTTTTGCAAAAATCTTCAAACCCCTTTAAAAAGCCGATGGAAAAGAGGGTGAGGCTGCAGTCCTCTCCGTTTTTTTTGCCGATGAGCCGCCCGGTTGACACATAGCGCTCGGTTTTCAATTCGTCATAGTCCCCGATGGGAACGGTTTCAAGGGAATGCAGGCGGTAGTCTGTTTTCAGCTTCTTCGAGCCTTTTTTTGAAACCACCGTTTCACTCCCGGTGGCGAAATAGAGGCCCTGCTCGTCAAAGGCTGCCCAGCGTGCACAAAACTCCCCTGTGTTGTCCATGTCCCCCGTGACAGCGGCAAGCAAGGTGTCTGTGCGCAGGCCCTCTTGTTCAAGAAGCGCGAGCACTTCTTTAGGCAGCCTGCCTTTTTGTCGCGGCTTTTCTTTTTCTTTCCCGCGGGTTTCTTTGCCTTTTTTCTTCATATTCTCCTCCTGTTATTACCGGCTTCTGTTCCGGCAGAATTTATATTGAATGATGCCCCGGCCGCCAAAGCGGTGTTATCGGTTTCTATTAATGTTGGCAAAATTTTCCTTTAAATATAAAAAGGGTGCGGTCTGTCAAAATGACAACCACACCCTTTGCGTAAGCATATGTTTACACAATAAAAGGAAGGCGGTGCCTATAATGACAGAAAAAGGCGCTAGGGTGCGTAACAATTCCAAAATGGGCAGAACTCGAGTGATGAATGCGAATATCCTGCATTTTTAATTGCCAAAACGAACGAATTTTGTTTGTCACTATATTCACCTCCCTTTCTGAAAATTTAAAAATTGCAATATCTGCAAATCCTAGAAAATGTTAGCATATTTTTTTTCATATGTCAATAGCTGTTTTTGCTTTTTTGTAAATAGTTTTTGGACAAAAAGAGCGGTAATGTGCAAAAACACCCTGCCTTGCAGAATATCAATACCAGGACAGGGCGTTTGACGATATATTTTTATTCAGGCAGAATGCGGTCCACAAACTCTTTGAGCACGGCAATGCGGCCTTCGGTTTTTGCCGCGTCGGGGCTGATGGCATAAAGATAGAGCTTGATTTTCGGCTCTGTGCCCGAGGGACGCAGCACAAGCCACGAGCCGTCTTCAAAAATGAATTTGAGCACGTTTGACTTGGGCAGCAGAATCGCCTGCTCTTCGCCCGTTTTGGGCAGCACACGCGTTGATGCCTTATAGTCCTCCACCGCAAAAAGAGGATGGCCCGCAAAAATTTCGGCATATTTTACGCGCAGATCACTCATGATCCGCCCCATTTTCTCCTGCCCGTCCTTGCCCTTCATCGCCGCGTTCACAAGTTCCTCTTTCGCGTAGCCGTAACGGGCATACACATCCTGCAGCGCTTGATAGAGGGTCATGTCTTTGACCTGTTTATAATAAAGCGCCATTTCGGCGATCAGCGCCGAGGCGATCACCGCGTCCTTGTCGCGCACAAAGTCGCCTTTGAGATAGCCGTAGCTCTCTTCAAAGCCGAAGATAAAACTGTGGCTGCCGTCCTGCTCCCATTGACCGATTAATTCCGCGATGTATTTAAAGCCGGTGAGCACGTCAAAGCATGCGACGCCCTCTTTTTCGCAGATGACGTTCACAAGGTCGCTCGTTACAATCGTGTTGATAACGGCGGCATTTTGGGGCAGCTTGCCCTGCTCTTTGAGGGTATGAATGAGATAATCCGTGAGTAGAATGCCCGTTTGATTGCCTGTGAGCACAACGAATTTGCCTTTCTCATCCTTCGCCAGAACGCCGATACGGTCACAGTCCGGATCCGTACCGAAAATGAGGTCGGGGGTTGACTGCTTCGCCATCTCCATGGCGATGGCGAACACCTTCGGGTCCTCGGGGTTCGGGTATGGCGCGGTGGGGAAGTTGCCGTCCGGCTTTTCCTGCTCGGGCACGACGGTAATGTCTGAAAAGCCAAGCTCAGAGAGCACGCGGCGCACCGGGATGTTGCCGCTGCCATGAATGGGGGTATAGATGATTTTCAAGTCTTTGGCGTGTTCTTTTATGAGGCCGGTGCGCGAAACAAGCGCCTTAACCTTTTCAAAATAGATGCTGTCAATGTCGGCACCAATTATGTGCAGTTTGCCGCTTGCAAGGGCATCTTCCACCGATTGGAAGCGGATGCCGCCAAAAATGTCACATGCGTTCATGCACTCAAGCACGGCGTTTGCCATGTGGTCTGTCAGCTGGCCGCCGTCGTCGCCATAGACCTTGTAGCCGTTGTATTCTTTCGGGTTGTGGGATGCGGTGATCACAATGCCGCAGTCCGCCCCCAGCTCGCGCACGGTGAACGAAAGCATGGGTGTCGGATGCACTGTGTCAAACAAAGAAACGCTTATGCCGTTCGCCGCAAGAATACCCGCGGCGGTTTCTGCAAACAGGCGGGAGTTGTTTCTGGTATCATAGGCGATCACGGCGGAGGCGGACTGTTTTGTTTTCTTGAGATAATCCGCAAGTCCCTGGGTGCATTTGCCCACGGTGAACGTGTTCATGCGGTTGGTACCCGCGCCCATTTTGCCGCGCAGCCCACCTGTGCCGAACGAAAGGTTTTGATAAAAGCAATCGAGCTTTTCGGCTTCATTTTCGGCCATTTCGCGCAAGTCGCGCATGACGCTGTCGTCTCTGCCGGCGTTTGCCAGCCATTTTTGATATTCCGCCTCGATGTGTGCGTTTTCCATAACAAAACTCCATTCCGCCGTCAAAACGGCATACTAAAAATAAGCCTTAACCTTCATCCCGCATCAATTTTAAGTTCTTTTCGATCAGGGAGATCCGCTGTTTTACGCAGTCGGGCGAGCGCAGCGGGTCAGGCGGGGTGTTGAAGGTGTAGTCAACCAGCTTTTCAACCGTGGTGGTGGCAACATGCAGCCGCGTGTCGCTTGAGGCATAATAAATGAATATTTCGCCCTTTTCGTTGACCGCCGCGCCGTTCGTGAACGCCACATTTGACACGTCACCCACGCGCTCCTCACCCAGCGGCACAATGAAAACGCCCGACGGCTCGGCGATGCATTTTGAGGGGTCGCTGAGGTCTGTCGCAAACACATAAATCACATAGCGCAGCCCCGCAGCGGTGTTTCTCACGCCGTGGGCGATATGAATCCAGCCCCGTTCGGTTTTGATGGGGACCGCGCCCGCGCCGTTTTTCGCTTCTGTGATGGTGTGATAGCGGCGGGGGCTGATGATCATTTCTTTGCCTATGACGGGGTTTGTGATGTCCTCACACAGCGCGAAGCCGATGCCGCCGCCGGAGCCGGTGTCAATAAAGCCGTCCTGCGGGCGGGTATAAAAAGCATATTTGCCGCCCACAAACTCGGGGTGCAGGACCACGTTGCGCTGCTGCGAGGCTGAAACAAGATTTGGCAGGCGCTCCCATGTTTTCAAGTCCTTTGTTCTGGCAATGCCGGCGTAGGCCTTTGCCGCAGAGAGGTCGCGCCGCACCTCCTCGGAGTCGTTGTCCTTGCATTCAGAGCAGAACACGCCGTATATCCAGCCGTCCTCATGCTCGGTCAGCCGCATGTCATACACATTGGTTTCTTCGGGCTGAGTGTCCGGCAGCATCACCGGATAGTCCCAAAACCGGAACCCGTCTGTGCCGCTTTCACTTTCCGCAATAGCGAAAAAAGATTTTCTGTCGTTGCCCTCCACGCGCGCGGCGAGGTAATATTTGCCGTTTTTATAAAGCGCGCCGGAGTTGAGCACCGCGTTCACCCCGAGCCGCTCCTGCACACGGGGGTTCGTTTTCGCGTCAAAATCATATTTCCAAAACGGGGGGATATGGTCTTTGGTCAGCACGGGATTGCTCCAGCGGTCATAAACGCCGTTATAAATCTCGCTTTTTGTGTTTTTTTGCGCAAGGAGAGCTTCATAATCGCTCAGCAGTTTTCTTATTGTTTCATGCAGCATTGCGTTTCATGCATCCTTTCGTGACTATTTCTCTTTTACTTTGTCGCCCTCTTTGAGCATGCCGATGAACAAAGGGCTGTGGTCATCGTGCTGGTTGAGATTATTTTGAACAGAAGCAGCGGAATGGCTCGCATAGCAATACACGCAGCCGTTTTGGCAGGTGTTATAGGCGCCGATGTCTGTGCCGGCACAGCATGAGCAGCCATTCCGCTGATTCCTGTCGGCCTTTGCGGTGAGGGGCCTGCCTGTCAGCCGCTCAATCAGCGCGCTGTCAATACACGCGCCGTGTGAAATACCGAACGCAGAGAGGTCATATGGCTCGCAGCATGAAACGGGCGTGATGCCATACGCGTGTGCCGTTTTGCCAAAGCAGGCCGCAAGGTCAAGCACCACATCACCGGCAACCGGCCGCACGGCAGGGGATTTGATTTTTGCATAGGCATCCACAAAGCTGAGCGTCACCCGACCGGTGTGCTTGCGCAGGCGTTCGCACAGCCGCTCGAACTGCTCTTTGTGATATTCCGGCGGCACAGCGGGGTTTACAATAACGGGGTCATAGCGCCAGAGCACCCTCTCTTTGCCGATCGTTTCACTGAGCTTTATAAAGGTTTCTTCAATTGCGGCCTTGGGACGCAGCCTGCGCTCAATGTCGTTGCCGTAGGGGGTGAGGGTGAACTGAAAATAATAGCAATCGCCGCGCGCATCCAGCGTTTTGAGAACGGGCAGAAAAGGCTGCGGGTCCTTTGTCCAAAACACAAAACAGTCCACATCCCCGCGCCGCAAAGAAACACGCGACAACTGAGAGGGGTTAAACGGATTGCGGGTGATCGCATATCCCTCGTCGAGCCGGTTCTGGAACCACCCGGCGAAAAAGCAGGGGATGTCTGTGCGGCGTGAGGCTGAAATGATCATTGCAGTCGCGCCTTTCTGTCATTTGTATATCAGGCTGCTGTCGTCCGCTTCTGTCCACAGCCCGAAGGCCTCGCTGTATTTGTCGCTTAAAAAGAGCGGAATATATTTTTGAAAATTCCGCGCAAGGGGCAGGGCGGGCGGAGAAGCGAGTAAGTCCGAAAGGTTCGCCCAAAACACGCGCCCCTCCTCGGTTTTTTCAAGCAGTCGGCCTGAAAAATCAGAGGTTTTATAAAGAAAGACGACATATCGCCTGCCGCTTTCCGCGTGGCACCAGTGAACCTGCCCGCAGAGCCGCAAATTTTCGACGCGCAGGCCCGTTTCTTCATATATTTCCCGCACAGCAGAATCCACAAAGCTCTCAAACGGCTCCACATGCCCGCCCGGAAAGGAGATACCGCGCCAGCTGCGCACACGCTCCTGCACGAGCACACGGTTTGTTATTTTGTCATGCACCATGACCATGTTCGTCAGTTCGCAGTCCGCCATTTGTTACCCCTTTGTGGAACATATAGTCGATGAACTTGAAAAGCGCATCAAAGATTGCGAGAATATTTTTTATTTTGTCCGTGCACCTGTGCGCGTGCGCTCACCGCAGACAGACTTTCAGTCCTGTGTGGGCAAACACAGCAAAATAGACCGCAAGATTGAGGCGATTTCCGAGTTTATTGACTATAAATCTATATTCATATAATACAGCCAAAGGGTGCCGGCCGTCAAGGCAGGAAACGGATATTTTTTCCGCCCGCCCTTGCCAGAGGCCGCGGGATGTGCTATGCTGAATCAGAACAATAACAGAGAACCGCGCTTGAGGAGGAGAAGATACCCATGAACAAAATCGTCACACCCCACAGCCACAACCGTGAAATCATGAAAAACACTGAGCCCGCCCTGTGCTACGACGGCGCAAAACCCTTCGCCCGGTGGCAAAACGAAGCGAGAGAAAAGCTGACCGAGCTTTTGGGGCTTGCAAAATTCGCCCGCTGTGAGCAGCTGTTCGACGTCGAGTGGGAACATGAAACCGAAACCATGACAGAGACCCGCTTCACCTTTCAGAGTGAAGAGGGGTATTTTGTGCCCTGCCACTTCTGCGTGCCAAAGGGAGCGAGCGGTCCCCTGCCCCTTGTGATTTGTGTGCAGGGGCACTCAAAGGGCATGCATGTGTCGTTTGGCAGAACACATTTCCCGGGCGAAGACCCGAACGCGGGCGAGGGCGACAGGCAGTTTGCCCTGCAAATCATAGAAAACGGCTATTGCGCGCTGGCGATCGAGCAGCGCAATTTCGGCGAGTGCGGCGGCACGCCAGACGGGCCGGACTGCTATAATTCCGCCATGTCCGCGCTGCTGCTCGGGCGCACCACCGCAGCCGAACGGGTGTGGGACGTGATGCGCGCGATCGATGTCATCACAGAACATTTCCCGCAGGCAGACAGCAAAAAAATCGCCCTCATGGGCAATTCGGGCGGCGGCACAACAACCTTTTATACCGCCTGCTTGGACGAGCGTATCGTCCTTGCCATGCCCTCCTGCGCCGTGTGTACCTATGACGCTTCGATTGCCGCCATGCGCCACTGCGCCTGCAATTTTGTGCCCCGCATCCGTGAATACTTCAACATGGGCGACCTCGCCGGCCTTGTCGCCCCGAGAAAACTGATCGTCGTGGCCGGAAAAGAGGACAGAATCTTCCCTCTGCACGGGGTGCTCGAGTCCTATGAAACAGTGAAAAAAATGTATGAGGCCGCAGGCGCGACGGGCAACTGCCGGCTGGTGCTCGGCGAAGGCGGCCACCGCTTCTATGCCGCGCAATCCTGGCCGGTGTTTCACGGGCTGTTCGATTGATTGCGGCTGAAAGCGCGAAAAATCTACCGTTTATGACGGCTTGCGGCTTAACAAACGCTTTATTTTTTATACAAAAAAGATTGCAAACTTGTCCTGAACAGTGTATAATTTTACTATATATTTTTAGGAGGGAATTGTATGATGGACAAATTAACTGCCTATTATAAACAGGCCACGGCGGCTTTGCTGAGTTTTCTTTTGCTGTTTGCCACCACCATGTTCGGCGCCGGCCCCGCGGCGCAAGACCCCATTGTCGCGACACAGGTTGACTATGCGTTTGACACCGACCGCATTCTGATCGGCGGCTATGGCTATACTCTTGAGTTTGCAGACGACGAACACCTCGGTTATGTGCGCGACGCCGGCATTGACTTTCTCGTGAGCGGCGCAACAGAATCTTTTTTGAACGCCTGCGAACAAAACGGCATCGGTGTGATCGCCAAAAGCTACGGCGGTCTGCCGACCTATGGCTGGACCAACATCGACACCACTCCGAACAGCCCGTGGCTGACCCTCACCCCCGAAACCTTCCAGGACCACCCGGCACTCTGGGGCAACGATCTGATGGACGAGCCGAGCGTTTCTTCTTTTGAAACACTGGCCGCCATGATGGACAGCTACCGCGGCAAAACAAACGGCAAGCTGGCTTATGTGAACCTGTATCCTTCCTATGCCAATGAAGAGCAGCTTGGCACAACGGCCGACTGGTTCGCGTTTTCAAAAGAATACCAACGCATCAATTCCTATCAGAAGCATGTGAACGCATACATCGAAACCATTGACAGCGACTACATCAGTGTGGATATTTATCCCTTAAAAGAGCGCGCAGACCCCATCGGCGGCGGTTCTTACAAATATACCGAGCTGACTTGGCTGAAAAACCTTGACATCCTTGCAGAGGCCTGCCGCAAAACAGGCCGTGATCTGTGGGTGATCACCCAGGCGACGGGCGAGGTTTATGAGGGCTCTTCTGTGACACGGGTTGCAAGTGAAAACGACATCCGCTGGCAGGCATACACAAGCCTTGCCTTCGGCGCAAAGGCGATCATCCACGCCTGCTATCAGAACGGCTGGTGGGATGCGTCTTCACACCTTGTCACCCCTGCCGGCGAGCGCACCCCCACTTACTATGCGGCGCAAGCCGTCAATCAGGAAATCAAGGCGATTTCAGATATTTATATGGATTATGATAACGTGGGCGCATTCGTGCACAATGCCTATAAAGAGCAGCACACAAGAATTGCCCTTTCAAAAACCGATTTCAGCGCCGTTTCGGGCCTCAAGAGCGACGACACGCTGCTTGTCGGCTGCTTTGATGCCAAAGAGGGCGGCGGCAAAGCGCTGATGATGGTGAATATGACAGAAATCAGCAGCGGCAAAACCACGCAGGCGAGCTTCAAGCTCGACGGAGCGAGCGCCGTGACCGCCTATGTCGGCGGCGAGCCACAGACATTGACGCCCGACGCGTCAGGCAATTACACCCTTTCTCTGCTGCCCGGCGAGGGCGTGTTTGTGACGGCGGTGTATTAGCGCGATTCCGGGCAAGCGTGGTTTCTTATCGTTAAATAAAAGAAAATATCGGGACTTTTCAACCGTCTGAACACTGACGCGTCTGAAAGGCCCCGATATTATATACAGTCCAAAAAAATACAGTCAAAACGCTTTCAACGCTCTCTTTGCGCACAGTCCGCCGCATGCCGCACTGCCGCGCCCTTGGGGCAGCGGTTACCCCACAAATCCATGACCTCGCCGTCCTTCAAAAAGGAAACCACCTCACACCGGTTTGAACAACCCTCGCATTCGTGCGCCACGGTGGAAAAAAAGACGTCTGTAATGTGAAAATCAAATTCGCTTTCCTCCCCGGCCTCTTTTGCCAAGATGGCCGCGCCCACCGCGCCCATCAGGTGTGAATTGGGGTCAACCAATATTTCAAAGCCTGTTTCCTCCTCAAACGCCCTTACAACTCCGGCATTTTTGCTCACGCCGCCCTGAAACACCACGGGCTCCCGCAGCCGCTTGCCTTTCGCGAGGTTGTTGAGGTAGTTCGCCGCCACCGCATGGCACAGCCCGGCAATCAAATCCTCTTTTTTGTGGCCTGTCTGCGCCTTGTGGATCATATCAGACTCAGCAAAAACCGTGCACCGCGCCGCAATTTTTGAAGGGGATTGCGAGGTCAGAGCAATCGCGCCCATGTCCTCGACGCGCACGCCAAGGCGCTTTGCCTGCGACGAAAGAAACGCGCCCGTTCCCGCGGCGCAAAGCGTGTTCATCGCATAATCCACCACAACACCGCCGTCGAGCAGAATCAGCTTTGAGTCCTGCCCGCCGATTTCAAGAATCGTCCTCGCCTGTGGGTATCGTGAAAGCGTGCCGACTGCGTGGGCGGTGATTTCATTTTTTGTCACCTGTGCGCCCAGCATCGCGCCCACAAGCTTGCGCGCAGAGCCCGTCACACCCACCGCCGTCACAGCGACCCCATCGTCAAGCCCGCTTTGCAGCGAGCGGATCAGCTGTTTTGTGGCTTCGATCGGGTTGCCTTCCGTCCAGATATAATCAGAAGACAGCACCTCGTTTTCATTATTAATGATCACGCCCTTTGTGGAGATGGAGCCCACGTCAACCCCCAAAAAGACGCGTGTACGCTCATGCATTCCCCACACTCCTCTCCCCTTTGCCAAAAGCGGGGGCGGCGCTTGCGGCCTGCGCTTTGCGCTTCATCGCAAGCATGTCGGAAAACGCTTCGATCCTCGTCTGAACGCCGGTTTCACTGGTTTGCGTGTCAAAGCTCAAATGCAGAATGGGGATCTTATAGTCCCGGCTCAGCCTTTGCAGGGCGGGCGTGGCATTGATTTCCGGCGTGCAGCCGAAAGACTTCATGTGCACAATGCCGTCAAACCCCATCTGCGCATAACGCTTGCACTGGCACACACTGTCAACCCCGTTGGCGCCCACGGTGTATTTGAGGTAGCCCTGAGCGCCCCGCAGGGAGCGGGCGTTGCTTCTCAAGAACAAGAAGCTCACGCTCATCATGCGGCTGACAGAAATACCCTGTTTTATCAGCTCGTTTTCAAGATAAAAATTGCTGCTCGGCTCCATTAAGGTATAAAGGTCGCCCACCACGCCTACGCGCAGAGGACGCTGGGGGGTTTCGAGCGGGATTTTGTTCATTGCCGCAAAAATTGCGCCGCTTGTTTGATGCAACAACGAAATATTGTTTGTTTTTTGCAACGCTTCATAAAGATTGCTTTGCAGCCGAAGGAAACTGCCCTGCGCTTTTTCAAAGGCCATATTCTCGCGCATATAGCGGTTGAATTTATCCATCATATGAATTTTTTTTGCGCCTGCGAGCAAGGCGTGCGCAAACTGCGCCGGATTGAGCGATGGGTTGAGGCGCTTCATTGCGGCATAGACTCTGTCAAGCCTCGCCTGCCCGCATGAAAAGCACAAAAACTGAAAGTCATAGCCAAGATCTCTGAGAATTTGCTCCTGCACCTCGCCATAGTAGCCGAAACGGCAGCCCATGCCTGTTTGCAGCAGCACATTCGCACCCTGCTCAAGTCCCTCAAGATAATTGCCGAGTGTGACTTTAAACGGCGAGCAGATGAAATCCGGGCTGTAGCGGCTGCCGAGGTCAAGTGTTTTTTGCGTGACGGGCGGTGGAACAATCACATGCGCCGCGGGAACAATCTCACGCAAAAAGCTTTTAATGACAATATGATAGTCCCCCAAACGGGGAAATGTAAAAATAACGGATTGCGGCATTGCCGTTCCTCCCTGACAGTAATTTTTCAGCGCTTCGCTATAATATCCGCAAAGCTCTCGAGCCTTGTTTGCAGCCCCGCCTCGCCCTGCTGCTCGTCAAGCAAAATCTGAATGACGGGGATGTCACGGACTTTGCGCATGACCATTTCGTTCACAAGCGAATCCGTGCCGCAGGGATAGGCGGTGAGCAAAATCACGCCGTCCACCTGGTTTTGCAGCAGGGGAATCGAACCGATAGACTCTTTATTCATCGACCAATAGAGCTGCTTTGAGATTTTGCGAGACGCTTTTACGCACTCAGCCGCGTCGCAGTCGTCTGAAAACACGGGAGTGATGTTTAAATCTTTCAGAATCTGCAGCAGCGGCTTGCCCAGCTGCGTGTCATGAATCACATAGGGCTGCGACACCAGCAGGATTTTCGCCCCCTCGGCTGCCAACCGTTTTTTTTGCCGCCGCACCTGCGCGGCTTGCTGCTCTTTTTGCGTTTTCTTCGCCTGATTATAGGCAAACAGCGACACAAACGGGTGCTTGCCAAGGCGGGCGCCCATTTCCACAAAGCCCCGCGCCTCACTGTGCAGGCCTTTTGAAGAAAGGTTATAGTCAAGCAGCCGCACACCCGGAAAGGTGTTTTTGACCGTGTCATACATGCCGAAAAACCGCTCGCAAAGTTTTTCGTTTTTGCCTGTGCCGTCAAAACGGGGCACAAGGATATAATCGCATTTGCCCGCAAGCGACCGCACATGTCCCAAATAGATTTTGGCGGGCAGGCAGCTTTCGTCCGCCGTATTGCGGATCCCCTCTGCCATCAGCCCATAGTCTGTGTTTTGGCTCACCAGGGTTTCGATTTTCAGGGTATGAAAAAAAGAACGCCAGAGGGCTTCATAGCGATAATAAAGCAGCCCTTTGGGAATACCGATAATCACAACAAACGCCCTCCTTTCTTGTGCCGCGCCTCGCGCTTCAAAAACTGATTTTCGGCGTACGGCAATGGCGCGATATATATAGTCGATTCGCTTCAAAACCGTCCCGGCCTTTGCGGTCTTTTTCTGCCCCCGACGCGTCCAAAATGCTCGGAATACGAAAGTATTCCTGCGCTTTTGTCCTTTCGGAAACAAAGCATCCTCGCAAAATCCGGAACACTTTTGAAGTGAATCGACTATATTTTTAACCATAGCTATAGTATGTGCATTGTTTTATATTCCATAACCGTTTTGCCAGCATAAAATTTTCTAAAAAACAGGAAAAAAATAACCGCAAAATCCCTTTTAAGCATTTTGCGGCATAACAACAAGGTTTTTCACGCCGGGATTCAATTTGATTGCGTTTGAGAGATGGAGGGGAGATTGCTCAGATTGTTGCCCTCTTGGGAGTCGGGAAGGGTTTTGAGATATTCGCTGCCGTTCCGCGACGAAATGCCGACGCCCGCAATGCCGCCCTGGCGCGCGAGCTGCACGGCCTGCTCTTTTGTGAGCACCTGACCGTCAGACAGCTGATAGCCCGTGACTCTGCCGCTGGTTTTCACAAGCGCGGTGATCTGCTTTGCATCCGCGCGCGGGGTGGGAATGTCTTTATAGGTATTCAGGGGTAAGCTCGAAGAATTTTGATCCATAAAAGGTGTCCTCCAATTCATGTTTTGTTTCAATAAAAAGATAAAAAACGGTGTGCGCCACGCTACAGGGCAAAAGATGCGGTTTTGCGCAGATTTTTTGTCGACATTTCAACGGCAGTCGGCATTCTATTCTTTGCGCAAGCCGCCGCATTCAACTGCGGCTATGTTATATTGTGTATAAAAGCTTGAGAAATATAACATCAAAGAAACGGAAATTAATTCAAAAACAAAAAATCTCCCGCAGCCTTCACTGCGGGAGAACACAAAATGCATTTTTATTGATATTTCAAAACAATTTTTTCATAAGAAAGCCGGCCGCCGAAGATATCAAGCGCGCTGCCGACGGTCACATCCAGCCTGCCGTGCCCGGCAGCATCTAATTTCTCTAAATCAATATAGGAGCCAACGCCCCCGGCATAGGTGACGGGCAGCTTGCCCCACGCGCCGAGAATGCCCGCAAGGCGCTCGTCGATACCCGCCTGCCTGCCCTCCGCATCCACCGCGTGCACCAGAAATTCATCGCAATACGCCGCAAGCTCCGTCAGGGTGTTTGCGTTGACCGCGACATCCGTAAAGGTCTGCCAACGGTCGGTGACAATAAAATATACATCGCCCCGCCTGCGGCAGCTCAAATCCAGCACCAACCGATTTTTGCCAACAACCCTCACGAGGGAGCGCAGGTTTTCATAATGAATTTCACCCTTTTGAAACACAAACGAGGTCACAATCACATGTGAAGCCCCGGCATCGAGATAGCCTGCGGCATTCTCGGCGTTCACGCCCCCGCCGAACTGCAGCCCTCCGGGATAAACGGCAAGAGCGTCAAGCGCCTGCTGCATGGACGCCTCATAATGTGGGTTGCCTGCCGCGTTGAGCGCGATCACATGCCCGCCGCGCAGGCCGTCTTTCTGATACATGCGGGCAAAGTCCGCCGCGCTCTTGTCAGAAACAAAATTTTCAACGGCCGTCGCCGCGCCCGCTGTTTTGTCCGCCAACGTGCCGCCCACAAGCTGCTTCACACGCCCGTCGTGAATGTCGATGCATGGCCTGAATTTCATGAATGCCACCTGCCCTTCATCTATAAATCATGAAAAACGCCCCCGTAAAAACGGAGGCGCCGGTGTTACACATTATCTGCGGTTGTTATTGTTGCCGCCGCGCCTGTTGTTGTTGAAATCTCTTCTCGGCGCGGGCCTTCTGGGCGCGTCGCTCAGGGTGTTTTCGGGCACAAGACCCTCGACCTCAATCAACGCCTCACGGCGTGAGAGGTTCAAACGGCCCTGATCGTCAATTTCAAGCACTTTGACGATGACCTCGTCGCCCACATTGACGGCGTCCTCCACCTTTTCGGTGCGTTTTACGTCAAGGTGGCTGATGTGCACCATACCCTCTTTGCCGGGAGCAATTTCCACAAAGGCGCCAAAGCTCATCAGTCGGGTAACAATACCCTTGTAAATCGCGCCGATCTCCGGGTCGTTCGCGATGGTTTCAATCATATTGAGCGCGCGCTGCGCACCCTCAAGATCAGTGGAGGAAACAAAGATGCTGCCGTCCTCTTCCACGTCAATTTTGCAGTTGCACTCCGCGCAGATTTTTTGGATGACCTTACCCTGCTTGCCGATAACGTCGCCGATTTTCTCAACGTCGATCTTCGTGGTGAGCATCTTCGGCGCATATTTCGAAAGCTCCTCGCGCGGCTTTGCGATCACGGGCAGCATGATGTCGTCAAGAATATAAAGCCTTGCCTTATAAGTCTTTTCAAGAGCTTCTTTGATGATCTCAGGCGTCAGGCCGCGGACCTTCAGGTCCATCTGGATCGCGGTGATGCCCTTGTGCGTGCCGGCGACTTTGAAGTCCATATCGCCGAAGAAATCCTCAAGGCCCTGAATGTCAACCATTGTCATGAAGCGCTCGCCCTCTGTGACAAGCCCGCAGGAAATGCCCGCGACAGGAGCCTTAATTGGCACGCCCGCCGCCATCAAAGACAGCGTGGAACCGCAAACCGCGCCCTGTGAGGTGGAGCCGTTGGAAGAAAGCACCTCAGACACCAGACGAAGGGCATAGGGGAACTCTTCAATGGAGGGAATCACGGGCAGAAGCGCACGCTCGGCAAGCGCGCCGTGGCCGATCTCACGCCGGCCGGGGCCGCGCGAGGGCCTTGTTTCGCCCACGGAATAGGACGGGAAATTATAATGATGCATATAGCGCTTGGTTTCTTCTTCGTCAATGCCGTCAAGGTTCTGCGCGTCGCGGATGGAGCCGAGGGTCGTCACGGTGAGCACCTGGGTCTGGCCCCTTGTGAACATGCCCGAACCATGCGCACGGCTGAGCAGGTCGACCTGCGCGTTCAGCGGGCGGATCTCATCGATGCCGCGGCCGTCAACACGCTTGTTGTCATCGAGCAGCCAGCGGCGCACCACATATTTTTGCAGCTTGTAAAGGCATTCGTCCAGCTTGCCGGTCGCGTCCGCATATTTTTCGTCAAGGGCGGCGTGCATCTTTTCAACAACGGGGCGCAGACGTTCGTCACGGATGCGTTTATCGTCTGTATCAAGGGCAAAACGCACGTCCTCAATGACAAGATTTTTCACATCTTCATACATTGCCGGGTCGGGATCGTTCGACTCAAACGGAACCTTCTCTTTGCCCACTGCCGCCTTGATTTCATTGATGAAAGCCACAATTTTCCGGTTTTCTTCATGGGCCTTCATGATCGCGTCGAACATGACCTCGTTGGACACTTCATTCGCACCCGCTTCGATCATGGCGACCAAATCAGCGGTCGAAGCCACGGTCACGGCCATGTCTGTTTTCTCTCTCTGCTCAAAGTTGGGGTTGATGACGATCTCACCGTCCACAAGGCCGACGGAAACGCCGCCGATGGGACCGTCCCACGGAATGTCAGAAATGGAAACGGCAATCGAAACACCGATCATCGCGGTGATTTCGGGCAGGCAGTCCGGGTCAACGGACATCACCGTCGCAACAACGCCCACATCGTTTCTCATGTCTTTGGGGAACAGGGGGCGGATCGGGCGGTCAATCACGCGGGAAGCCAGAACGGCCTTTTCGCTCGCCCTGCCCTCACGGCGCTGGAACGAACCGGGGATTTTGCCCACGGAATAAAGCTTTTCTTCAAAGTCGACCGAAAGGGGGAAGAAATCCACGCCTTCACGGGGCTTGTCTGACATCGTCGCGGTGCAGAGCACCTCGGTTTCGCCGTAGCGGATCATGCAGGCGCCGCCCGCAAGCTGCGCCATTTTGCCGGTTTCCACCACAAGGGGGCGGCCGGCAAGGGTCGTTTCAAATTTTTTGAATTCTTCGAACATAAAATACCTCTCTCTGCGCCTTGTGAAACAAGGCGTTTAATAATATATTTCCACAGTAGAGGCATTTTAGCAATAAATACAATGCTCAAACCAAAAAAGCATCAAAAAATACAAATTAAGCACTCTATTCACTGCTAAGTATGCACTCATGCTGAATGGATACGTTTAAAAAAAGGCGGCCGACTGCTTAGGGTTATTGCCTATGCAATCCGCCGCCAAAATTCACCAAGATACAAAAAAATCGGATGCTTTCGTTTCGCAGGGACGGTACCCGTATTACTTACGAATCCCAAGCCTTGCGATGATTGCGCGGTATCTCTCAATGTCGACCTTCTGCAAATAGGCAAGAAGGTTGCGCCTGTGACCG
This sequence comes from Oscillospiraceae bacterium, assembly GCA_031270605.1. Lineage (GTDB taxonomy): Bacteria > Bacillota > Clostridia > Oscillospirales > Acutalibacteraceae > JAISXG01. Next base: position 36,141 of record JAISXG010000058.1, read on the forward strand.
ACCATTTTCAAAAGGCCCCTTCTGGAGTGATGGTCTTTCTTGTGCTCTTTCAAGTGCTCGGTCAAATCATTGATTCTTTTTGTGAGAACGGCAATTTGAACCTCGGGTGAGCCTGTGTCACCCTCGTGCAGGGCATATTCCTGCATGATAGCGGTTTTTTCAGCTGCTGTCATTGTTACACCTCATTAAAATTATTTTCAAAGACCCCAGAACAGGGCAGGTGCACACCTTTGCGGTTTGCTCCCTGATCCGAGCATCCAGAACGCGCTGCGCACGTTTTCGTTTGCAGCGCGGTAATTATATCACAGAAAGCAAATATTGTAAAGTATTTTCTGAGATTTCCTGAAAAAACATTTGCGATCCTGTTTCACCGACACGTATGCATTTTTTGAAAAAAACGCAGATAAATCAGATATTATCTTTATTTTAACCTCATAATATCATTATTCTGCTTCTATTGCATCCTTTTTCTCATAATATTCTTCCATAATGGGTTTGACAAAAGGTGCAAAACGGGATATACTGCACTTGCAGGCCGGAACGGATCCGGTTTGTTTCGGCCGAAGCCGATCCTTTGAAAAACCACATGGCTCTGTTTGATATAGGTTTTATGAAAAGCCACCCGAACTGAAGTTCTTTTGGAACTTCTTTTTTGTTTATCAGAACCAAAAAGAAGATGACAAGCCTTCAACAATATTTTTTTGGCTGCGCGGCCATTTATGCGCACAAGGGAGATATTTATGAGCAAAAAAGAAATTTTAGAAATTCTGAATAGCGTGCAGGCAGGTGCGCTGAGCCCCGAAGAAGCGCTGCTGCAACTGCGCATGGAGCCGTTTTCGAACCTCGGCTACGCAAAGCCGGACCATCACCGCTCCCTGCGGCAGGGCGTTGCCGAGGTCATCTACGGCGCGGGCAAAACGCCTGAGCAGATTGCGGGGATCGTGCAGTCGCTGAGCGCAAACGGCCAAAAAACGATCCTCATCACGCGCCTGTCGCCTGAAAGCGCTGAGGAACTGAAAAAATCTTTGGAGTTTACCTATCACACGCAATCCCACGTTGCTGTTGTGGGCGATCTGCCAAAGCCGGACGGCATCGGCAAAATCGTCGTCGCCACAGGCGGCACAAGCGACCTGCATGTAGCGGAGGAAGCCGCGCTCACGGCTGAAACGCTCGGCAACGAGGTCGTGCGCCTTTATGACGTGGGCGTCGCGGGCCTGCACCGCCTGCTTTCAAACCTTGACGCCGTCATGAGCGCGCGGGTCGTGATCGCCATCGCGGGCATGGAGGGCGCGCTTGCGAGCGTGCTCGGCGGCCTTGCGGACTGCCCTGTGATCGGCGTGCCCACAAGCGTGGGTTACGGCGCGTCGTTCGGCGGGATTTCGGCTCTGCTGTCCATGCTCAACTCCTGCGCCAGCGGCGTGAGCGTTGTGAACATTGATAACGGCTTTGGGGCGGGGTATCTGGCAAGCATGATCAATCACATGTAATGCCGCATTCATTATCAATCAATACTTGTGACTTCTCAAAAAACACCATATGGCACTTTTCTCAAGCATCGAAATAACATTGTAATTTTGTATACTGATTAAGCGGAGGAAAACGAATGAAAACGATCTATCTTGAATGCGCCATGGGCGCCGCGGGCGACATGCTTGCGGCCGCGCTGCTGGAACTGCTTGACGATAAAGATACCTTTTTAAAGAAGCTGAACGCGATCGGCCTGCCGGGCGTGCGCGTGAGCGCCGGGCCTGCCGCAAAATGCGGCATTCAGGGCACCCATGTGAGCGTGCTTATAAACGGCAAAGAAGAAATTACAGAAGACGTGCACGACCACTATCACGAGCACGGTCACGACCACGACCATAGTCACGAGCATGACCACGAGCATAACCATGAGCATGAACATGAGCACGACCATCATCACCCCCACAGCCACAGCAGCATGCACCGCATCGAGCATATTTTGGAAGACCTTTATATATCCCCCAAAGTCAGGCAGAACGCGCTGGCAGTCTACGACCTGATTGCAAAAGCCGAAAGCCATTCCCACGGCGTGCCGGTGAGCGAGATCCATTTTCACGAGGTGGGCAACATCGACGCGGTGGCCGATATCGTGGCCGTCTGCATGCTCATGGAGGAGCTTGCCCCCGATCAGGTCATCGTTTCACCCATCCACACAGGCGCGGGCCATGTGCGCTGCGCCCACGGCATCCTGCCCGTTCCCGCCCCCGCGACCGCATACATCCTGCGGGACATTCCCGCCTATGGCGGAGCGGTACAGGGCGAGCTTTGCACCCCCACGGGCGCGGCGCTGCTCAAGCATTTCGCCTCGTCTTTTGGCTCCATGCCCGTGATGCGCACTGAAAAAATCGGCTACGGCATGGGCAAAAAGGATTTTGAGCGGGCAAACTGCATACGCGCCTTTCTCGGAGACACCGGTTCGGGCGAAGAAGAAATTTTGGAAATCTCCTGCAATATCGACGATATGACGCCCGAAGCGATGGCCTATGCCGAACAGGTTTTGCGGGACGCGGGGGCGCTTGACGTGTTCACCTCACCCGTCAATATGAAAAAAGGCCGTTTGGGCGCTTTGCTCACCTGCCTTTGCGAAACGAAGGATGAAGAAACATTCACGAACCTGATTTTTACCCATACAACAACCATCGGCATGCGCATTTGCACCTGCCGCCGCCGCACGCTTGAGCGCTCTTTCAAAGAGGTTGCGACCCCTTATGGCACGGTGCGCGTCAAAACCGTGAGCGGGGCGGGCGTTACGCGCGCAAAGCCCGAATATGACGACCTCGCGCGCATTGCGTCCGAGCGGAACATCTCTTTTGCGCAAGCGTGTGAACTGCTCAAAGACTGACTAAAAATATATAAAACAAGACATCCCAAAGAATTGTTCATCCAAATTATCATCAACTTTTTTCTATTATCCGTTTTTACTGAAACGGGTTCCCTGTATGTTGAAAACCGTTTAAAAAAGGAGGCCGAAAAACATATGACCAATACCGGATCAGAGCAAATTTGGAAGAATATTGTTGAGGAGTTTTCTAAGAATCCGCGTGATGTAAAAACAATACCCAACACACGGCGTGAACCCAAGTGGTTTTTTGTTTTTGCAACATGCGATCATGTTTTTGTTAAAAGCGGCCACAATCACACAAACCGTTCAGAAATCACAATGCAAAGACCGCTGAAAAAAACAGAACTGGAAATCATGCTGGATTTATATCATCGCCGCAAACAGGGTGAAACCATTACAGCAACAGCAACCCAAACAACACGAAATCAAGTATACTGGTACGGTATATTTGCAGAGATGGATTTATAAAGCAATTGAGTGCACCAGGGAGTTACTGCGACACGGTTTCATCATATTTTATGGCATATAGCGCCGCTCTATCATCCGAGGCCAGGCTTCTGACGATCAAGTAACCTGTTTCTATTCTCATGCTCCCCCCTTTACGCAAACTTCTATTTGCCGAAAATTGCCTCATAACAGCGTTTTCCCAGTGTTTCAAGCGAAGCGGTGGAAAAATGAATCGTATCGCCGTTTTTGATTTGCTGATTGTTTGAAAACAAATCCCCTGTTTCCACGAACCGGCCGTTTTTGTCTTGGCATACCTGCCTTATGGCAGCAATGACCGGCTCGCAAACGGCAAGATTCTGCCCTTTCCACTCCTGCACAAAGTCGCCCGCGACAAAGGGCAAGCAGGGAGCTTCGGTTTCTGTTCGCACGGCATCTAAAAGCCCCGCGAGGTTTTGGCGGTGCCCTTCACAGGTCGCCTTGAGCGTGGCGTCGGTTTCGCCCTGATGCCACAAAAAAGCCACAAAGCGGCTTTCGGGGTGCAGGCCCTTCGCATGGCGGATCATGCTGAGCATGTTGAGAAACAAATCATCTTGTTTTCCCCACCGCTTGTCAAGAAAGCCCGTTCCGCCCACCGCCGTGCGCAAAATCAGCATGCGCCGGCCCGGCGCAAGCCGCCCGGCGCGAACATATTCACGCGCAAAAAACAAAGAGAAATCAGAAACATTTTGGCCGTCACGCTCGCGCTCAGCCGCCGGGGCAAGTACAAGATGGCTTGTTAAGTAAAGGATTCGCTCATCGGGGGCATACGGCTCGGCTGCTTCGCCAAGACCGCAGCCCTCGCTGTTGGACTGCCCCGCCTGCACGATAATGTCATAAGGACCTGAAAATTCATTTTGCATAAAATCACCTCAATTATATTTTATAGTCGATTAACTTGAAAAGCAACCTGAAAATTACGAGGATATTTTTCGGTTTGCAAGGCGCTCACCGCAGGCAGACTTTCTCCTGTCAAGGTGAGCAACGCAGCAAGCAGGAAAATAGACCGTAAGGTTGGGTTGGTTTTTAAGTTAATTGACTATATAAGAACAGTTTTTCAATCACGGCTACACAAAAAGGCACCAGTTCACGCCGAACCTGTCAATAAAGCAAACCATACAGGGGCTGAAAGGGCAAGGCCCCAAAGGGCATACGATCCGCGCCCCCGCTTCAAGCACGCGAAACGCCTTTTCAACCCACTCCTTATCCGCTTCACCAAAATGCAGGCAAAATTGCATGGTATTGCCTGTTACAGCCATATCTTCCTGCAATTCAGACACTGCGAGCACCTGCCCGAACACGTTAAGTTCCGCATGCAGATAGTTTCCGTCATCATTTTTATATTCGCTCATGAGTGTTGCGCCAAAAGCTTTTTGATATGATTGCACCGCCTCTGCGCTGCCCCGCACATACACCTGCATCATTGACCTTAACATATGTTTTTGTTTCCCAACCGCTTAAAATGAAAGCAGATTCAGCCCGATTCCCTCGCTGAACACCCTGTCTACCTCTCCGTTGATCACAAACAGCACCAGCTCGCAGGTCGCGCTCACAACCGCGCGGCTGAGGTGGCCGCCGAACACCTGCGCATCCTTGTTCGCCGCGCTCATATGCAGGTGGGCGTAATATTCGCCGTTCATGGTGCTGATTGTGCCGGTGAGCGACACAATTTCAAAGTCGCCCGTGAAATCGTTTGAATAATATTTCTTTTCCCGCGGATCAAACAACCCCACGCTGAACTCCCCCACCGCGCCGAGCGCGTTGACGTTCGCAAGCAAAACATCCTCTTTCCGCGCGATGATTTTGAGTTGCTCGTGAATTTCTTCGCCCTTGTCGATTCTCGCAAGCAGGGCGTTTTTGAAACGCTTGTATTCCATGATGTTCCCCTTTTGAAAAGGGGCTGCGAAAGGGCAGCCCCCATATCTGTTTTTTATTTATAACAATGAGAGATAAAGCTCCTTAATCTCTGCAACGCTCGTTTCCCTCGGGTTGCCGGGGCGGCAGGCGTCTTCAAAGGCGGACTGCGCCAAAAAGTCGAGGTCCTCCCGTTTCACAATCCCTTTAAGGTTTGCGGGAATGCCCACGTCCGCGCTCAACCGCTTCACCGCGGCAATGGCCGCGGCGCGCGCCTCTTCAAGGGAGAGCGCGCAAGCATCCTCAACGCCCATGGCCTTTGCAATATCGCGGTATTTCCCGCCTGTTGCGGGGGCGTTGTATTCCATGACTGTGGGCAGCAGAATCGCGTTTGCCACGCCGTGGGGCGTGTCATAAAGAGCGCCCAGCGGGTGCGCCATCGAATGCACAATGCCAAGGCCCACATTTGAAAAACCCATGCCGGCGATATATTGCCCCAGCGCCATGCCCTCGCGCCCCTCCGGGGTATTTTTAACCGCGCCACGCAATGTTTTTGCAATGATTTCAATCGCTTTCAAATGGAACATGTCGCTCATTTCCCACGCGCCGAGGGTGATGTAGCCCTCGATGGCGTGGGTCAACGCGTCCATGCCGGTCGCGGCGGTCAGGCCCTTTGGCATGCTGCCCATCATATCGGAGTCAACAATCGCGATCACCGGAATGTCGTGCACATCCACGCACACCATTTTCCTGTTTTTTTTCACATCCGTGATGACGTAGTTAATGGTAACCTCCGCCGCGGTTCCCGCCGTGGTGGGCACCGCGATAATCGGCACACATTTATTTTTTGTGGGCGCAACGCCCTCCAGAGAGCGCACATCCGCAAACCCGGGGTTTTCTATAATAATACCGACGGCCTTGGCTGTGTCTATTACAGAGCCGCCGCCCACGGCAATGATGACATCCGCGCCGCTCGCCTTGAATTCGGCGACGCCCGCCTGCACATTTTCAATGGTGGGGTTTGGTTTGATGTCACAGAATAGTGTGTAAGGAACCGCCCCGGCCTCCAAAAGCCCTGTCACCCTTGCGGCGATTCCCAGCCGCACCAGCTCCGGGTCGGCGCAAACAAAGGCCTTTTGAAAGCCCCTGCCGTGCAGCTCGGGCACGATTTCGTTCACAGCGCCTGCGCCGTGATAGGAAGTTTCGTTCAAGACAAACCGTTTCGCCATGTTGCATTCCTCTCTTTCGTTGTTTCTTTTTCATTATTATACATCAAACTGACTCTGATACACAAGATATTTTTGGCATTCTCTTCCTCTTTTTAAGTTGTCATCGGCCCACAGAAAGATGTGGTATCTTTTCTTGACTTTTTTTTCTGGGTATGGTATAAATTATGTGTATCGACTTTTGTTGAAACAGCCAATGCAGCCGCATTCTCAGCCTTTAAAAAGAATTTGATTGATCAAATTGGGGAGGTCAAAAAACAATGAGCAGCTTTTTCAGCAAACTATGGCGTATCATCCTTTCTTTCTTTTTATTCCTTTCGTCCGGAACGCCGATAACGCCCACAGAGCCCTCGAACGAGCCGGAACCGACGCTGGCCGCGCCGGCGTGGCCCGTTTGGGCGCATGAGCACTGGGTGTGGGAGAATGCCGGCACGCAGGAATCCGCAATGGCGCTTCTTGACGAATATCTTGAGAGAGACATTCCCGTTGGCGCGGTGATCATTGACCGTCCCTGGGCAACCGATTCCAACACCTTCATTCCTGATCCGGAATTATATCCCGACTTGGCGGAATATGTGCAGGAGTTCCACAACAAGGGCGCGCGCGTGATGATGTGGGCCACCAGCGTTGTGAACGAAACCGCCTCAAACTTCCAGGAGGGCAAAGACAAGGGCTACTTCCTCAGCGGCGGCAAAACCGTCAAATGGTGGGGCGGCAAGGGCGCGTTCGTTGATTATACGAACCCCGAAGCCGTGCAGTGGTGGCACGACCAGATGGACGTGATTCTCGACATGGGAATCGACGGCTGGAAGGTCGACGGCACCGATCCGCACATTGTTCTTTTGGCCCCCGCCACCAACTATGAGGGCAAGTTCATCACATGGGAACAATACAGGGATTTGACCTACCGTGATTTCTTTGAATATACCCGTGAAAAACTCGGCAACGACAGGCTTATTTCCGCGCGCCCGGTCGACGACCAGCTCTCGCAGGCAGGCATCCCCATGGTCTTCACCAGCCGTGACATCAACTTTGCCGGCTGGGTCGGCGACCAGGACAATGACTGGGGTGGCTTGCAGCACGCGCTGAACAACATGTTTGCGTCCTCCCGTTTCAATTTTGTCAGCTACGGCTCCGACATCGGCGGGTTCCGTTCAGAGGGCAACCAGTATAAAGACGTCTTTACCAGATGGACCCAGCTCAGCGCTTTCTGCCCGGTTATGGAAAACGGCAACAACGACGAATTCCGCCCGTGGACATACGGTGAAGATACCGCTGAGATTTATAAAAAATATGTAACATTGCACACAGAACTGATTCTTTATATCTACAGCCAGGCGGCTTATTCCTATGAGCTTGTGAAGCCCACCATGCGCCCGCAGCTCGGCGAATACACCTATCTTCTCGGCGACGACATCCTGGTGGCCCCGTTTGTGGAGGCGGGCACGAAACGCACCGTGCGTTTCCCTGACGGCGAATGGATTTATATGTTTGACGAGTCCAGGCAATATTCAAAGGGCTCAAAAACTCTTGATTTCTCAATGGAAGAGTTCCCGGTGTTTATCCGCAAGGGCGCGATCATCCCGATGGAGGTTGACAGCGGCCTCACAGGCTTTGGCACCGAATATTCAAGTGACTACACAACCATCGCAATGTATCCCGCAAACGGCACAAAGAAGTTCGGCCTCTATGAGCAGGACAAAACCGGAACCATGATTTCCTACACCAAAGACGGCAATGCCTTGAACATCAGCACAACCGCGTCTGACCGTTCGTTCCTGTTCAGAGTGTATGGCGAAAGCGCGCCGCAATCGGTCGTTTCGGGCGGCACGGCGCTCACGCCGGCGTCTTCCCTGCAAGAGCTTTCCACTTTGGACGCAGGCTATTTCTATGACGGCTCCATCACATGGGTCGGCGTGAAAGATGCCGCCGCGGGCACAGCCGTTCAGGTGAACTATTAACGCTTTCATCTGCGCATGCTTTTTCACGAAAGTGCGCCCAGAGTCATAAAATAATGAAACAGGTCAATAATACAAATAAAAACCGTGAAGATGTGTCAGTAACAGGATTTTACCGCTTTTCCGTTCGGAAAAGAGAATGGGCATCACCGGCTGCGAGTGCCCTAAAGCGGCTTTCCTGTGAATTTCAGCATTGGAGTTGCCGGCGAAAAACCCTTTTTGGGGTGCAAGCCGGATGTAACCGCCGCATTAAGGCGGAACGAGTGCAAAAGCGTTTTGCTTTTGAATTTGGGTGGTACCGCGAGCGATCCTCGCCCCATTTCGGGGCGGGGATTTTTATTTTGATAAACCGAACAGAAAGGATCGAACAATATGGAGCAAATCAACGCGTTGCGCGCCGGTGTGGAAACAGCGCTTGCCGCAATCAAAAGCCCGGCCGAGCTCAAGGATTTTTTCGGCGCATACCTCGGCAAAAGCGGGCAGATCCAGGCTTTAATGAAAAGTCTCGGCGCGCTTTCAAAAGAGGAACGCCCCGCGGCAGGCAAGCGGATCAATGACTTTAAAGAAGAGGTTCTCGCAAAATTCAAGGCCATTGAGGCCGCGATTGAAAAGCAGGAGCTTCTCAAAAAATACGAGAACGAAAGTGTGGACATCTCAATGCCCGCGGTTTTTCGCAGCCCCGGCGCACTGCACCCGGTGAGCATCATCCGCAAAGAACTGCTCGATGTGTTTGCGGGCATGGGCTTCACGCTCTATGAAGGCCCCGAAATCGAAGACGACTACCACAACTTCACCGCCCTCAACACCCCGCAGGACCACCCCGCGCGTGATAAGCAGGACACCTTTTATATCACAGAGGACACCCTGCTGCGCACCCACACCTCGCCCGGGCAGATCCGCTGCATGAAAACCATGAAGCCCCCGTTCAAAGTCGTAATGCCCGGCCGCGTCTTCCGCTCAGACGACGACGCGACCCATCTGCCGATGTTCCACCAGATGGAGGGGCTTGTGATCGACAAGGGCCTTTCGATGTGCGACCTCTACGGCCTTTTGGACAGCCTTGCGAAATCCGTCTTTTCACCGGACACAAAAACCCGCTTTCGTCCCTCCTATTTCCCGTTTACGGAGCCGAGCGTCGAGGTTGACGTGAGCTGCTGTGAATGCGGCGGCTCGGGCTGCCGGCTTTGCAAAGAAACAGGCTGGATCGAAATCCTCGGCGGCGGCGTTGTGAACCGCAAGGTCATTGAAAACGGCGGGCTCGACCCGGACGAATACACCGGCCTTGCGTTCGGCACCGGCCTTGACCGCATCGCGATGCTCAAATACGGCGTGAACAACATTCACATTTTATATGACGGCGACGTGCGCATTCTCAAACAGTTCAAAGGATAGAAAGGACGAATTAACATGCTATTACCCATTAGCTGGCTCAAAAGCCTTGTGGATTTAGAAGGCGTCAGCAGCGAAACAATAGAAAACGGCCTGTTCTCCTGCGGGCTGGAGGTGGAGGAAAAAAAGCCTTTCGCGCCTGACATTTCAGGCGTTGTCGTGGGCAAAATCACCTCTACACGCAAGCATGAGGATTCAGACCATCTGACGGTCTGCACCCTTGACTGCGGCCAATACGGCAGCGGGATCCAAATCGTCACGGGGGCCGGCAACATCAAAACAGGCGACACTGTTCCCGTGGCACTGCACGGCGCGACGGCGCTCGGCCGCGACGGCGAAAAGGTCACGATCAAAAACGGCAAGCTGCGCGGCGTCGCCTCAAACGGCATGCTCTGCTCCGGCGAGGAGTTGGGCATTGACGACGACTGGTATGAGGGCGCGGGCGTCGACGGCATTCTCATTCTTTCTGAGGACGTCCCCCCGGGCACAGACATCAAGGCATATCTGGAGCTCGACGACGAAATCTGGGATATCGACGTCACCGCAAACCTCCCCCACTGCCAATACGTTTATGGCGTGGCGCGGGAGTTCGCGGCGCTGATTGACCGCCCGTTGAAAGAACCGGATTTATCATATGAAGCGACAGATGAAACAGACGAACGCATCAGTGTGCGTGTGGACGCGCCCGACCTCTGCCCTCGCTATATCGGCCATCAGGTCAAGAACGTCAAAATAGCCCCCTCCCCCCGCTGGATGCGCCGCCGCCTGCTGCTCTGCGGCCACAAGCCGTTTAACAATATTGTTGACATCACAAACTATGTGCTCACCGAAATGGGGCAGCCCATGCACGCGTTTGACATGGCAAACGTGGCGGGCGCGCAGATCATTGTGCGCCGCGCTGAAAACAGCGAAAAAATCGTGACCCTCGACGAAGCCGAGTTCACGCTCACAAACGAAAATCTCGTTATTTGTGACAAAGACGGCCCCGTGGCGCTTGCGGGCATCATGGGCGGCCTGAACAGCGGCATCGCAGCCACAACAAACGAGGTGCTGTTTGAAGCCGCAAAGTTCATGCGCGGCAACATCCGCCGCACCTCCCGCGCGCTCGGGCAGTCCTCGGACTCCTCCCGCCGGTTTGAAAAGGGCGTGGATGAATACACAACGGGTCTCGCCATGCGGCGCGCGCTGCACCTTGTGAACGCGCTCGGCTGCGGCACCGTGACAGCCACACACATTGACGTTTATGCGGAGCCCGACAAGAAAAAAGAGCCCATCGTCACCACCGTCCAAAAAATCAATTCTGTCTTGGGCATCGAAATTCCCAAAGACACAATTGTTTCGATTCTGCGCCGCATGGCATATGAGGTGGATGTGAACGGCGAAACCATTTCTGCCGTCGCCCCCGCCTACCGGGAAGACATTGAGGATTTCCCCGACCTTGCGGAGGATGTCATCAAAATGTACGGCTACCAGCACATCAAGCCCTATCTGATGCAAAACGCGGCCATCACGGCCGGCGGCATGAACAAAAAGCAGCTGCAAACCGAGCGCCTCAAGCACACCCTTGTGGCGCAGGGCTATTATGAGCTGATCAACTATTCGTTCTATTCCATGCGCGAAATCGATTCGCTTAACCTGCCTTCAGACGCGCCTGAATACAAGACCATCCAAATCATGAACCCCCTTAGTGAAAAATATTCGGTCATGCGCACGACGCTCGCGCCGTCCATGCTCAACATCATTTCACACAATCTCAAAAAAGGCAACGAAGAGGGGCGTTTTTTTGAGCTTGCAACCGTTTTCACACCCAAACAGCTGCCGGTAACAGAGCTGCCGTATGAGGTCAAAAAACTCTGCTTCGGCCTGTTCGGCAAAGAGGAAAGCTTCTTCACCGCAAAAGGCGCGGTCGAGGCGTTGGGGCAGGAGTTCGGCCTTGCGTTCACCTATCAGCGCGTGCAAAAGCCTTTTTTGCACCCGGGCGCAGCCGCCGAGGTGTTTCTCGGCGAAGAGAGCATCGGCTATTTCGGCCAGCTTTCTTATGAAGTTGCCGGAAATTTTGAAATCAGTCAAAACGCTTATATCGGCGAGTTGAATTATGAAAAACTCAGCGCCCACTTTGTTGAAATTCAGCGCTATGCCCCCATTGCGAAACACCCTGAAATCAAGCGGGATCTCGCGCTGATTGCAAACGAAGAAACCACCTGCGGTGAAATTGAGGCGATGATTGAAAGCACCTGCAAATTTATTTCCGCCGTGAGGCTGTTTGACATTTATAGAAGCGCGCAAATCGGCAGCAACAAAAAAAGCATGGCGTTCAGTCTTGTTTTCACCCCGAAGGATGAACCTCTCTCGCCCGAAAAGCTTGACTCGTTTGTAGGGAAAATTCTGCAAAAACTTGAAACACAGCTTGGCATCACCATCCGCTGAACACATCATTTATAGCCGATTCGCCCCAAAACCGTCCCCAACCTTTGCGGTCTTTTTCCGCCCCCGATGCGTTCAAAATGCCCGGAATACGAAAGTATTCCTGCGCTTTTGTCCTTTCGGAAACAAAGCATCCTCTCAAAATCCGGAATACTTTTGAAGCAAATCGACTATAAAATTTAAAGAGGATATCCGCATTTCTCTGGCGGATATCCTCTTTTCATTGTAACAAGCTTAAGCGAATATTAATCGCTGTTTTCAAGGTGCCTGATTGCCTCAAAAACATTAACAAGCAGGGCTTTTTCTTCGGGCAATTCGCTGCAAGTGCTTAACGTGCGCCCCACAACATCCAAGGCTTTTTCCTTTATAGATAATACTGCCTTGGGCTTTAAATCATCATACATCTTTTCATAAAACCGCAGAAGCTGCTGATTTGTGGTTTCTCTGCAGCGAACGACATCCGCGAGCGCCTGCGCTTTCGCCTGTCCTGAAGTGTTCACGGGGCTGCCGTGATCCGCACTTTCTTTGTCGCGCATTTCCCCAAGTGTTTCAATGGCATTGTTTAAGTGATTCTGCTGCAAAGCAATTTGTTTAATTTGCTCAAGCACATAATCAAGAGAATATGTTTCACAATTCAATCCGTTATTTGCATCAGCCGCAGACCGCTCCGCCGCTTTTAAACCGACTGTATCTGACATAGGTGAATCCTCCAATAATTTTTTCGGCGGACACACAAGGCATATCTTATGCTCGGATATGAAGCGCGCCCGGCCGTGTTTTATAAGGCCTTTGGCCCTTTTTTGCCAGGTTGGCTCATATACATTGCCCTGTTCATCTACCACAATCACGTTTTTTTCTATGGGTGTCATCCCCTTTGCGATAGCATTTAATAGCTTGAAAGTGAATTGTTGTTTTTTATAATGGGTACCTCCCCTAATTCACAATTTTATTATAAAACAGATATTTGTCAATATCAATGTTAAATATTTAAAGCTTGAGTGACTTTACGGTCAGAGATTAAAAAGAGATCAAATAAAACAAAATCGTTCCTCTGTGAATTAAAAAGGAAAAAGACCAAACATATAACCTAAAAAATGGAAACTCTTTCATTTTTTAATATTACATTCAATAAGCCATTAAGCGGCAATTTTACGCCGATCAAAAATACCTTTATATCACATCATGGCCTCTTCATTCGTTTCCGCGTCCCTTTTTCTTTGTTCCCGCAAAAATTTAATCATCTTGGCCTTTATAATGATTTTGTCTTCCTCGCCCAATTCGTTATAATAAGCCAAAATTTGTTCTTCGTCTTTTGTCAGGCTCTTGCCTCTGACAAACGAGCCGTCCTCTCCTGTTAGAAAATATTCTATCGTTCTGTTTAAATATTTTGATACGCTATATAAATTATCAGCTTTTGGAGTTTGAGATTTCCATTTTGAAACAGAGCCATTACTGATGCCTATTTGTGATTCCAAGTACGAAATAGTGATGTTTTGCTCATCACATATTTCCTTAATGCGTTCGTAAATATTCATAATATCCCCCATTGTAAAAAAAAGTTGAAAAAAATAGAAAACTATCTTGACAATTAGAATAGTTTCTAATATAATACATATAACAAGTTCAATTAATATTATCAATAAAGCAAAAAGCAATTCATTATGACCATACGGATTCATTGAATAATTTATAGAAAATATAAATTTTATAAAACTTATATTTTTACCGCCCACAAATCACAAGAAAAAATGCCTCATCTCTCCCAATGATTTTGTTAAGGCGGTAGGTATTGCCAGCATAATGCGAATTTTTTCGATAGCACGCGCAAACGGCAGCGGACTAATGTTCAGTCTTGTCCACAGTGAATTAAGTTAAAAACCATCAAAAAAATACGTGTAAAAGCCTTATATATATGGGATTTTGCACGCTGGCCCGTTTTTAAGTTAATTTACTATAGCCGTCGTTTCTTTCATATTAGGCCTTTCTGAAAACATTGATTCACAAAAACATACCCGATGAAAAGACTGGAATACCCTGCGTATTCCTCCTCCTGACTTTTCTTGTGAATCCCGCAATTTTCAGAAAGGCCTGCACACCCCTCACAGCTCCTCCTGCCGGTTCTGATACGACCCGGGTTTCGGATATCAAACAAAAATAAAAAATAGGATCCGATCAAAACAATTATAGTATATTTTGCTGAATTTATTTTATACAAAACCCGATTCGAGCGTTTTTGCATGTTTTTCAGCGCGCCCCACCCGGAATGCGCTCACAGCGAATCGTCACCCGGCTTTTGCCGTTATAGGTGCAGGTGAAAAGCGTCAAATCCCACTCACCCGACTCCATCGCTTGCACCGCCGTGCCGGCAAGCGTTTCCGCCAGCGAAACACGATAGGTGAAAACATTGCCGTCCACATCCGTAAAGGCGACGAGGTCGCCTGTTTTCAGAAGGCTGATACCCCCAAAATGCTTCTTGTAGTTATGTGCCGCAAGAATAAGCGAATCATCGAACACAGAGCCCTTGTAACGGCAGGGTGCAATTTTCAGCTTAGGGTAGCTCCACTCACTCAAAACGGGAAAAGACAGCCCCTGCGAGGGAATTTCCAACACGCCGATGTATTGCTGGCCGTCGATTTCAACGGTGCGCATGTCGCTGCCCCCAAGCAAATCCTCCAGCTGTGAGTCAGCGCTTTGGCGCTCGTCGGGAAGCTGGTCGTTCAGCGCATCCAACACCTCGGCGGAACGCTCGGCGGCCCTTTTTTCATCATATAAATTATAGGTCAAAAGCCCGGCAGAAAAAAGAAGAAGTCCGGCGCCAAACACCATAAGGGCAACTCCGATTTTAGTCTTCATCCGTTTGGGTTCTCTTTCTAAAAATAATAAACCAACCTGTGGCAAAAAGCAATAGCCCCGCACCTGCGCTCACAGGAATGGGCCACCACATCTGCCCCGTTTGCGGCAGGTTTGGATTTTTTGGTTCGTCGGGTGAAGTGGTTTTTGTTTCACTGCCGCCGTCCGTAGACGGCTTCTCAGTCGTCGTTTCGGGGGGATATTCCCCAAAATAAGCATTTGTAACGCGAAAAATCGTTTCGCTGGCGGTGTAAAGCACCGTATAATCGGCGGGCACATTACGCTCGACAACAAGCCATGTGTCGCTTGCATTCAGATTTGGCCAAACATGGTTCCAGCTGTTTGCCTCGGAAAGTGTGACCGTGTCAAACACCTCACCATTGCACAGCAAATCCACCGTCACAAAAGCGGGGCGTTTTTCGGCCCTGTCTGACCAATCATCCCAAGCCTTTATTACACGGCGCGTCAGAAGCTGCGGCTCGCCGCTCACAGGGCGGGCGTCCACCTTGGGAAGCAGCAGCGGTTCATATTGCCAATTATTTTCGCTGTCGAGGCTCGGCAACGAAACCAGAATCGGAACGGGTGTATATTCTTTGCCTTGCAGCGTTGTCTTTTGGCCAATCACTAAATAAAGTCCGGTATTGAGGTTCGTAAAAACCATTTGCCCATACGAATCTGTTTTGCCTGTGCGCATAGGGTTAAGAGAGTCGGCCACCGCATAGGTATAGAGCGTGTTCGCAGCGGCGGCGAGTGCGGAAGCATCCAGGCCGTTGATTTTCACAGGGTAACTGCGAAAATCACCCGTCAGCTGAAACTGGCCGGCGGCGGAAACGTCGGCAACACGATATAAATTGAAAGCAACATCCGGCAGCGGCATTTTTTCATGCTCATAATGAATTGTGATTTGCGAAGGCCGTGCAAGGTCGATCAGCCCTGCCGCAACAGATGAAACCATAAAGGAAATCAGCAGCAAACAAAGCACAAAGCCCAAAAGCAGGTGCTTCAAGCAGGTTCTATGCCGTTGTTTCATGCGTTTATCCCCCTTCTTTGGCGGTATTATCTTTTTCTTTCATTTTGCCTCTTTTTTTGCCGGTTGAAACCAGCAGCAAAACAAGCAGGCCAAGCAGCAGCGGCGCGGCCACAACAGGGGCCACCAGCAGCGGATCAATTTGAATCGCGTCCGCCGTGACAGACCGGCTTTCCCGCGTTTCAATGCGTGTGCCCCGCACCAAAAGGCGGTGCGTGTTCACGGCATAAGGCGTGCAGGTCACTAGCGTCACATAGTCCTCGCCCGCAACCACACCCAACCCGGCAACATTCTCAGGCAGCACAACAGAAATATCCTCCACCTCATAGGTGAGCGTTTCTTTCATAATCACGATCTCAAACGTGTCGCCGATTTCAAGGCGGTCAAGGTCTGTGAAAAGCTTTGCCGAGGGCAGGCCCCGGTGGCCGGTGATGATTGCATGCGTGCTCTCGCCGCCAATGGGCAAAGACGAGCCCTCCAGATGCCCGGTGTGGTGCAGCAGCACTTCATCTGACGTGCCGTGATAAATGGGCAGGCTGACACCCAGCTTTTTAATTTCAACATACCCCATCATGCCGTCACCCGAAACGTTCAGCTCGGCAAGATAGTCAGGGTCGATCGGGGCGCCGTTGCCATAAATCCTGCCGCCCGTCTGGGCAATCAAATGATTATACTGGCGCGCGGACTCCAGAATCCGCTCATAATCATCTTCATCCATATTTTTGACAATTGCTTCATAATTTATGATCGCTTTTGTGGCGCTCAGTTCATTGATATAGTTGCTGATTGTCGGATACAGCAGCACCGAGAGGCCAATGAAAAAAATCGATATTAAAATGATCGTGGACCAATGCTTTTTCATGAGACTCTCCCTGCCGCTGCCGATGATGCGGAAAGACTTTGTGTCTTTCCGCACCAAAAAACAGCATAAGTAACATTATGAGTTTTATAAGCTCAAATCAGGGATTTTTGCAAGACTTTTCAAATCCCCTTATTTCTGGGTGCGCATACGCTTTCTTGTGATCAGCACAACAACAGCCGCAACCATCAGAATGCCGCCGGCAATATAGAAGATTGTTGTGCCCATGCCGCCCGTTCCGGGAAGGGTGATGCCCGCTTTATTGGGAACATTCAGCTCATAGTGGCCTGCACCGGCAGTGCCTGTGGCTGTGATGGTGCTTGTTTCAGTTACAGATTTCACATAAGCCGCAAGATACCCTGAAGGCTGTGTCGCTGCTTCCTGAACATCGCCCTGTGCGTTCACCCAAAGGAGTTTGCCGTTTCTGTCTGCCTGAACGGGGCGAATCGCCTCATTAACATTGGAAGTATAGACCGTTTCCGTTGTGCTTGTGGTGACCGTAGCGGTTGCCGTAGCTTCGTTCAGTGTGATTTCAAAAGTATCTGTCGCAAGGTTATAGCCTGTGGGGGCAACGATTTCTTTGATAACATAGGTGCCCGCTCTCAGGCCGCTGAGGTTTGCAAAGCCGCTTCGCCCGTGGTGATTGTTGCGACAAGGTTAGCGGGAGCCTCAGAACCGTAATATACTTCAAAAACCGCTTTAGAAAGCTTCTTGGTGGTTTCGTTGCTGTCATACTTGTCAATGACAAGCGCATAGGAATAAACGGTTTTTGTATCGTCATCGCTGCCATAACCGGGATCAGAAGTCTCCGGGCGGTCAGGATCTTCGGGATCACCGCTGGGAACCCATGTGTTGCCATTGAACGGAGTATTGCTGTAAACAAGGGTCACATCATTGGGGTTGCCTGTGCCTGTTGTGCCAAGCGCTACCTGATCAGTGATGGTTGCCGTGTATGTAACAACAACGTTCGTGTATGCCGCGATTTCAGCAAATTTAAAGTCCACATAGAATGTGCCGCCATTGTTCGTTGCGCCTGCGGTGTTGGTTGTGTAGGCAGCGGGGACAGCAAGTGTCGTTTCATTTGCGCCTGCAACACCTTTCACAACGATAGAATCCGCATTGAGTCTCAAACCGTTGCTCAGTGTGTCGCCGATGAAGAAGGTTTTGTTGGTTGCGCCCGCGGGATAAGTGGGAACAGCGATCGTCAGAGTGTATTCAACAATATCGCCGATGGAAGCGGTTTCTTTGTCTCCATCCTGTGCCGTGCCCTGCACTTCTTTTTCGATAGCGGGTGTAGATACTTTCATCTCAACATCATAACTCGATGCAATTTTGTATTCGTTGTTTGCGTCAATGTGAGGAACCACCTCTGCCGTGACCGTCTGGTAAATCAAAGCGCCCGTGGTGTTGCCGCCGCCGATAACAATGTATTGACCCATCTCAACATTAGAGAAAACGGCTTTACCGGAACCGTCTGTTGTCGCCTGCTTTGCGGCAGTGGGGGCAGGAGTCAAACCCTTGACATAAGCCGTGAACGCGCCAAGAATGTCTTTGAGCGCAGCGCTGTCTGAAGCCAAAGCGTCATAGCTGTCAAGTGAAAGAGTGGTTGATGTGGCAGTCAGGAAGTCTTTGAACAGCTGGGTGTAGTCCATGGTCAGATTGTTGCTGGCGGGGTCAAAATTAGCATCAATTACCTGATACAGATAGAGCGTGTCGCCTGCGTTGCCGGTTGCGACATTCACTGTCGCGGTTGAATTTGCGGTGGGCGCCGAAATGGTCGCTCCCTGGGTGATTGTGCTTGCAGCAAAAGCCGGGACCATAAGGGTCAGAACGACCATCAGTGCCACGAATAAAGCCGCAATTGATTTGCCTGTTTTTCTCATTTTGTTTTCCTCGCTTTCATTTTTTGAAAGATTCGTTTATTCAAAACAGCAATTTAAGGGGTTTCTCATCCCCGATATCGCCGTTTTTTCAAGGTAAGGAGGATCACCGGCAGTGCCATAAGCACAAAGGCGATTCCCACATAGAGGCCGATGCCTCCGCCGCCCGTTGCGGGCAAGGTATATCCGTCAGTGTTTTTCACTGTCAAGATAGGTGTTCCGTTTGAGTCTGTGCCCGAGAACTGCGCCATTTGTGAAGCGCCCAGCACCGAAAGTGTTCCGGAATCCAAAGTGAAGGATATCGGGTCCGCCAAAAGCACATATCCGGAGGGAGCAGCCGTTTCAACCAGAAAGTAAGTATCGGCTGTGAGATTCTCAACCTTCAGCGTTCCGTCCAAACCGATCGTCAATGCGGCCTGATTGATTTTCACGCCGTACTGGCCGGATGTTCCGGGAATCAAAACCGCCCCGGCGTCTCCCTGAGCCGCCGCCCGATACAGATCAAACTTTGCGTTGGGCAAAAGAATGTTGCCGGTGATGTCAGTTTTTTTGATGATAAACTCTACGGCGCCAACCTGGATCACGGGGTGGTCATAGGTATCTTCAAAGAACTGGTCAAGCAGGCGATACCGCACAATGGCAGAGGAGTTTGCATGAAATCCCGGCCGGCCTGAGCTGGTGGTATTGCTGCCGTAATCGGTTTCAGGGTCACCCGTGGTGCCGTTATATCCGGTCGAATCCCCGTTCAGTTTATTTTGCGAAAATTCGTCATACGCCGTTTGCGTTGTTTCAACGTTGAACGAAAGGGTATACATATACAGCAGGTCTACCCTGTATTCTTGAGAAAACAGCAGCTTCACGGTTCCTGTGGAGTTACCTGACGAGGATGGCGTAAAGGTCACGCTTTGGATAATCGGGATCTGCTGGCCGTTCTGCACAACCGTATTATTGGCCGTGGCGGCGCCGATAACGCCGTGCGTCGCAGCCCCGGAGCTTTGCCAAAGCACATCCTTTTGCCCTGTCAGCAGGGTGGTTCGAACCACTTTCAAGTCGGGCTGTGTTCCATACCACTGCACATATTTGCTGAGATCATCCGTGATGGAGAAATTTTTTGACGTGGTCAGGAGTGCGATGACATCGGCAAATACCGCGGGTAAATCCTCATAAGCATTCGCTTTGTAATCCTTGCCGCCGCTTGCGATCATCCGCTCCAAAACAGTGTCTTCAATCGTGTTTTGCGAAAACATGATGTTGCTCATGATGACACCCGGGTTCTGAGAAACAAAATCATTGAACGCCGTCATTGTGGCATTTCTCTCCGCGTCGTTTGTGCTGCTACCGGCACCGGTTCGCCAGAAGGTGCTGGGCCTGCCCGCCGCTTTCCATGCGAGATATTCCTGATAGGTGGGGATGGCGGTGTTCGTCTGCGTTTTTTGTATATAGTATGTGGGCAAACCGTCCGTCAAAAACACAACCATTTTTTTATGCCCGTTGTTTGCGACTGCGCTGTCGGAACGCAGCATATCCGCCGCGGCCCACATGCCGGCCATATAGTTTGTTCCGGTTGACGCACGATATGAAATATTGTTTGCGCTGTCCGGGCTGGATTCGTTGGTTATGACCTGATAGTTTTTATTTTGAGTCCAGCTTTGAACCACTCCGGATTCGTTTCTGGTGTTGAAATAGGCACTGTTTGTGCTTCCCGTCCAGTCCCCGCCGAACCAGACAATCGCAAGGTTGTTCTCCGGGTTCAAATCCAAAAAGCTTTTTGTGAAGCCGTTCTGACCGTTCACGCCGTTCAGGAGGTTTCGAACCGCCTGATCCTTTCGCACGCCGTCCGAAGCATTTTCAGCCATACTTCCCGAGCGGTCAACCACAAGCACAAGGTCGATTGGATACCCCTGGTTGCGCGCTTCAAGATAAAGCCTGTAGAGGTCGGCACCCGAAGCCGTTGTGTCGGGGTTTGCAGCACCGTCGTGGAATGCGTCGATCTGCTTATAGAGCTTGAACGTTTCCATCATCTCAGGGGGGGTCACCGGGTGGTTTGTCACCGTGATATCCACCTTGGGAGAAACAGCCTCAACATAGGTCTGAACTGTAAAAGCCGTGGCGTTGTTGACGTTGGAGTTTCTGCTTAACACGCCGGAAGATGCGTTCATCACAATATACTGCGTGCTTAACAGCTTGCCGCTTGCATTCAGCGAAAAAGAGGTGCCTGATGTCAAAGGCCGGAATGGCGTTGTAGAGTTGTTATAATAAGAAATATATCGCGTTGGCGTTCCTACATTTTGCAATCGGAAAGATGCCCCGCCATTGCTCACATTCACCGCGCGCCATTGCTGGTTCGCCGCCGACACGTTATCCGTTTGACCGGAAATACCGTTATTCGCAGTGCTTGTTAAGGTTAGCGCTTTACCGGAATTAACAAAACGATATATCTTTTCGTTTTCCAACGTGGTGGTTCCGGTGATATTGTTCCAATGAGCGGCCTGCCGGGGCGTAGTTGTCACACTCAACTCGGGGACCCAACCGGAAACACTGTCCTCCTCCACCGAATAAGAAATCGCGTCTCCGTTATCGTCCAAGTCGGGAAGGTTTGTAAAAGAACCGCTCCAGTTGTTTGCCGCAGACAGCGTGATCGTGCGGTCAGGTTCCACCCTCGCGCCGTTCAGGAGCAGATGCAGCGTGACGCTGCTCGCTCCGGGAGTGCCGCCCGCCCAGGTTTTTGTGACATTGACAGTCATATCGCCCGTCAGTTCACGCGCGGCGGTAATTTGAAAGAGCTGCTCCTCGTCGGTGTCAGTGATGGTGTAAACGGCGCTTGAATAACCGTCAGGTCCGGATGTCTGCTCTATCGTATAAGTGCCTCTGGCCAGATTCGACCAAGTGTGACTCCAGTTGTCATCCGTGCCGTTGAGCGTCACCGTGTCAATCACGACATCGTCTTTTTTCAGCACGACGCAAACGGTTGCACCGGCAGGGGGTGTGCAATTTTCCCAAATCTTGTTGACAACAACGGTCTTATCGCATATTTCCTGAGGCGGAACCGTGAAGGTCGAAGGGAAATAGTGGCACTCAAACCCCGTCCATGCGGAGGTGGAAGAACCGCCGTCCAGCGAACCTACGGCAACCGTGCCGTTAAAGCCGGCGCCCACGCCCGTAACATTGAAATCGGCGCTGGGAGCCATAACGCTGCCCATAAGCATATCGCCGCCGGACAAAACCGTAACACTTGTGATGTTCGGCGCAAAATTCCAAACGATTCGGCCCGCCATGCTGATATATTGCGAACTGTTTTTCTGATATTGCTGCCCTTTGATTTGCATCACACCGGCCGGCTTAAACTCTATTGCATTCGAACCGGTTATGTTCACAAGCACACTTGAGGTATCCGGCACATCAAAATTCCAAACATATCTGTCAGAAAGCAGCTGCGCCGCGCTCACATGAAATACATTCAACACCGTATCGGTGCCCGTAAAGGTCAGGTTGCCGTACTGAGCTGAAACCGTTCCGTTTGCCGCAATGTTTGTCATGCGCGCATTCTGGGTTTTCAGGCTGTTGCCAATTGACGAAAAATAAGAATTAATGTCCTGAAATTCTGAAATTTCATCCGCGTAGCTATTCGGGTCATAGCCGTAATAACCGATGCGCTTGCGGTCTTCAATGCTCAGCGATGGGTTCACCCATATATTGCCGGTTTGCTTTGCCGTGCTGGCATTGATTCGCCCTTTGATAGAAGAACCGTTAAAAATGAAGTAAGGCGGGGTATATACCACAGGCAAACCGCTCGTCGGCGAAGTATATCCGGCTGCGGAAAATCCGCGCACGCTGAAATCCATGTTGCCGCCGACGGCCACTGTGCCTTCCACATCCGGGATATTCGCGAGGTTGCCCAGGCAGAACAAGTTAAACTTCGCAGCCTCACCGAAAGGATTCGCATCAGTGGAAAGCTGCCATTCAAAGCTACCAGAAGGAACTGTGCCAAACTGCCCTGCGGCCAGCACAACCGCGTATGTAGAAACAGAAGCGGTTTCCATCACAAGCGTGTCGCTTTGCCGCTGTGCCTGAACTTCCTGTGCGCCGGTCTCTGCCGTTTCGTCAACTTCATAAAGAAGCGGCGTCAGCGCCGTATCCTCACTCGCAAACCCCTCCACAGTGATGGTGACAGGGCCCAGCAGCCCGACTTCTGTATCATCCTGCGTTAAGCGAAGGTCGAACAGCCATTGGTCGACAGGCTGCATGCCTGCTTGCGTCAACGTGTTTTCAAGGGATTCTTGTGCCGCTTCGGCACGCTGGGCCTCAGCCGTGGTCTTATCTTGTGCCGAAGAAAGCAGCTCCTCAGCTTTCAGATTCAATAAATATGTTTCAGCAGGAAAAGATTCCGACGGGCCGGTCATTGTAATCACAAGCCCGCTTTCTGTGGTTGCGCTCAAAGACGGTTCGCCTTGCGGCAATGCTTCGGCATCCATCCACGTCAAGGTCAAAGTCTGCACAAGACCATCATTTTTTTCTTTTTCATCAATCAACTTCCAGGCTTTCTCAAGGCTTTGCGCCGCAGCGAAAGCCATTTCCAGCTTCTGCGGCCGGCCTGCCGTCACCGTTTGCAACGGCAGTAAGGGAACACTGTTTTTTTGCTTCCCACCTTGCGTTTCGGCTTGAGCAGCCGTTTCTTCCGTATCTCCCTGCGTCATCACATTGTCAACCGCAGCCGCCTGCTCTGTTGCCTGCGTGACGTCTTTTTCATCAAAAAGCCATTCATCAGCACTATACAGGGCGGTGTCCGAGCGGCAGTTGAGGGTAAATGCTGCGCTTTCTCCCGGTTTAAGTGTGAACCAATAGCCGCGTGCGTTTGCGCTCCCGTCCTTGGTCCATTGGCGGTGAAGTTCAACCGTTGCGCCGTTGTCGGCTGTGATTTTTGTAACGCCGCCGGCATCAAATTTATGTTCTTCAGAAAGCCCGCTGCCGGTGCTTTCTGCCGAGATCAAAAAGAAAATCGCTTCATCCTTTGCATCCGCATCCGCCGCTGCGTTCACGCGAAGCGCCATAGCGTCACCAAACGCGGCCTTATTGTCTTCGATGTTTATTGAAAATTCTGCGCCGACCTTTCCCATTGCCGGGAGCACCATCAGTGAGTAAACGGCGGCAACGGTCAGCACAGCGAAAACAGAAACCAGGGCGATAATACGCCGTCGTCGTTTTCGTCGCTGCAAATACAATTTTATATTATCATGCAACACTGCACGCATGCTTACTCGCCTTTCTATATAAATTAGCCCACGGCTCCCCATTTGCCGACAGGCCAGAAACGGAAGACAATCCTGCCGACAATCACTTCATCGGCAATGGCGCCGATCTCTTTGGTGCGGCTGTCCAAAGATGTCTCCCGCAGATCGCCCATAACAAAATACCTGTTTTCGGGCACGGTGTAGGGAAAGTCAATATCACATTCGCCAAAACTTTTGGATGTCAGATACGGCTCGTCGATTTCTTCCCCGTTTACAACAACAGTGCCGTCCTCCTGAACATCGATAATCTCTCCCGGAAATCCCATAACACGCTTCACTAAAATTTTGTTGTTATAATAAAAAGCAATGATATCGCCCCGTTTCAAAGTGGTGTTTTTAACCGCAAGAACCAACTCGCCATTATTCAAGGTGGGCTCCATGCTGCTGCCGTGGAGGTTAAAAACAGGAAAAAGGAGCGTAGCCGCCAAAACCGCAACGGCAGCGACAATCACCAAAACAGAAACCGTGCCGCGCAACGTTTTTGCATATTGCCTTTTGTGGCGTATTCTGCTTAACTCTTCCTCCAATTGAGAGAGCGGAGGAATTACATCCCTTTTATCCATAATACCTCTTTGTCATTTCTCGGCCGCCCTGTTATAAAATGGATTTGCTCACCGCCACCAAGTCCCGCAGCCCCATGTGGGCGTCATATAATTCTTCTAAACGATATTTAATCATTTGCCATTTTTCTTCGACCTTTTGCTCGGCGCAGCTTTCCATTTCCGCACATTTGCACAAGGTTTCATTCAAAAGCGAATCCGCTTTCAGCTGAGCCTCCTGCAAAAGCTGTTCGGCGGCGACACTCTGGCTCGAAGTAACACTTTTTACACTGTCAAGATATTGGTCGGCCGCCGCCTGCGTCACTTCCATGACATGATTGACCTGCAAACAAGCCTCCGCAATGGAACCGGCGTTTTTAAGCATTAATTGACGCCGCCGAAGCTTCTCCTCCTGCTCTGTCAACTGTTGGCGCAAGGTTTCATTCTCACGCTCTGAGGTAATTAGAAGCTCCAGCAGCTCTTCCCTGCTTAAACGCTTTATTTTCTTGTCTGTCATCTGCCTTCACCCTTCGATTGTTGGGAAATTCCTCTTCCTTCAAACCAATCACTGCTGAAACACTTCCCGAAAATAGCATAAATTATGATGTTCATAATAGATAATATAATAAATTATTGGCAGTTTTATTTTTTAAAATCAAGTCAAAGAAGATTTTGTTGTTAATCGTCTGAATAACCGCAGTTTGGAAGAGTTACACAATTAATAACGTTTCGTTTTTAAAAGGTCATATCCCCAAGCCGAGTCATTCTTATGACATTTGGCCATACATTATATAAAAACAGAACATAACTGAAAAAACATAGGATGTAAAAACAACAAATCTAACCGAAGTTCAAAGCCTTAAATTCCTGTTACCGTATCGTGAGATTCGGCAACAGGATTTCGGGTGAATTTGTAACGTGATTATAGCATGCGGCTTGTAAAAATGCAAGCGTTTCGCATTGCTAATATCTAGTAATTTAATTTTTATAATTTTTTATTATTAATTTATTTAAATTGTTTTTTAAAGAATTTATAAATTTACATGAATTTTTAATTGAAAAATCGCCGCATATTTGATTTTTTTGTGAAAAACGACTCAGACCGAATCCAAAATATAACGATACTATCTATATTTTTCTATTCACATTATGTCAATTAATACAGAATTTTTCAAGTATAATTGCATTATTTTTGTTGAAATTTGCTATATTCTTCCAATATATTTATTATCGATACAGAATAATATTAATTATTTTGTTCATCATTTCTTCAGATAATAAAATTTCACTTTGTTAGATAAGTATAATAATAAGAATGGTTTGCATCTTATTTCTGTTATAATATCCATAATTTGGTAAAATATTACAGTATGCAGTCCTCTGTTTCGCACGTTGTCCTTCTTTTCTGTCCGAAACACTACAAAACGAAGAATTGTAACAAATCGCCGTGAAAAAGCGAGTTTTTTCTGAAACACAAATTAAATACACCGATTTTTTTGTTGCTTTTCCAACATACATACTGCATTGTTTAAAAGTCATCGAATCCCTTAACCGGCGCGCACTGTCTTTTGCCGCTCAATCAAACGTGTGCGGCAAAAAGAAATGCGCGCAAAAGCCGTTATTGACAGCACTCCATACTGTGTTTATAATGTTCTGTAAAGGGCACCACACAGTAATGTTAAAAGGACATCATATACTCATGGCCAGATTTTTTTCACTTTTTTCTTCGAGCAGCGGCAACTGCACATACATAGGCACGGCGAAAGAAGGCATTTTGATTGACGCGGGCAGAAACGCCAAACAAATTGAGCTCTCACTGATGCACATGCAGGTGGACCCCGCCAGCATCCAGGCAATATTTATCACACACGAGCACACAGACCACATCTCGGGCCTGCGGGTGTTCGCTTCGCGCTACGGCATTGATGTTTACGCGTCAAACGGCACGCTCTGCGAGCTTGACTGCGCGGGCCACCTCAACGGCCGCTTCAACGCCTATATCATGGGCACGGGCTGCGTGGAAACGGGCAGCCTGAAGGTCTGCGCGTTCAACACGTCCCACGACAGCCGCGAAAGCCTCGGCTTTTGCATTGAAACGCCCGATAAACGCAAAGTCACGGTTGCGACAGACACGGGAATCATCACGGAGGAAATCGAATCCGCGCTCATGGGCAGCGATCTGGTTCTTTTGGAATCCAACCATGACTTAAACATGCTCGAAACAGGGCCATACCCTTATGTGCTCAAACGCAGGATCAAATCCGACAAGGGCCACCTTTCAAACGACGCCTGCGCCCTCATGCTGCAAAAGCTCGTCAACGCGGGCACCACGCGCATTGTACTGGGGCATTTGAGCAAAGAAAACAACCTGCCCCGCCTTGCTTACGCGGCATCCAAAACGGCGCTGTGCGAGGTCGGCGCAAAAGAGGGCTGCGATTACCTGCTTTCCGTCGCTCCCCCGAACACAATGGAAAAAATGATTATTTTTTAGGTTATATATATGCTCCGATAAATCAAACGGGCTGAAAGAAGTTTTTCTTTCAGCCCGTTTGATTATGATTACCATATAGCAAAAATATGCAAAAAACGATCCGCGTCAGCCGTTTTTCGCGTTTTCGTTTCTGCGCAGGTCCGCAAGCACCACAGGTTCTTCCGCCGCGGTTTTCAGATACAGCTCCTCCGCCTCCTGCTGCGCTTTCTGCAAAAGCTCAATTGCCTGCGAAACAGAAACAAACATTTTTTTATACATTTCCTTATAATCCGCCATACCTGCAGTCCTTTTTCATCAAATTCTGTTCTCACGCCATGTATTCACGCAGATATTATTATAAGTAAATCGCCACCCAATATACGAAACCGGCGCGCCGCCCGCAATCATTTACAAAACTATTATAGCCAATCAACTTGAAAAGTGGCTATATAATGTTTTATTTTTATTGACATTTATGTTAAATCAGAGTAAAATCGTTGTAACGGATCAATATTTTTAGGAGGATTTGTTCAACATGATGAAAAAGGTAGTGAAAATGATTTGTCTTTCCCTTTCCATTCTTGTGCTCGCCACCGCGGTCTTCACCCCGACAGCCAGCGCGGCGGATACCGGTGTGAAAAGAGTCAGCGTTTCAGTGAATGGAGACACCCAAACATCCAGAGGCTTTAATTGGTGCACGACCACGCAAACCGCAAGCGTTGTGAAAATCATGAAAGAGGCCGATTACGAAGGCTCATTTGACGGCGCCGTGGAGTATACGGGCGCAAGCGCTTTCTTTAAGGATAATTATTACCACAAAGTGACCGTGAGCGACCTTGAGGCGGCGACCGATTATGTTTACATAGTGGGCGACGGCACCACATGGAGCGACGCGGGCTCTTTCAGAACAAACGCCGGCAGAGAAGAGAATTTCTCGTTCATCGCAATTGCGGACGTGCAGGCCAGCGGAATTGATAATTTTATAAGGGCGTCGAAGGTTTTGAACGCCGCCGAAACCATGCTGCCGAACAGCGATTTCACCGTTTCACTCGGCGATTTTGTGAACGACTGCACCAATCAGGAGTGGGATGATTATTTCACCGCGTTCAAAGACTCCAACCTGAACTCGACAGGCGTGCCGGTCGTCGGCAACCATGAGGGCAACCTGAAGTGGAACTGGTTCAACAACATGTTCAACCTGGGCGCTCCCGAAGGCGGCGCAACACAGACGGGCAGCTATTATTCGTTCGATTACGGCAACGCGCACATCGCGGTTCTCAACACAAACGATATGTACCCCATGTCGCAGGAGCAGCTCAACTGGCTCAAAAACGACATGAACAAAACAGATGCGGACTGGAAATTTGTCTTCATGCACCGCGCGCTCTACTCCGCGGGCAAAAACATCAACAAGCCGGACACTGTTATTATGCGCAACGTGCTGCTCCCTGTGATTGACGAGCTTGGCATCGACCTTGTCATGGCGGGCCACGACCATATGTATATGCGCACCTATCAGGTGAAGGGCGACGAAGTCCAGCAGACACAAACCGTAACAGAGCTGTTCAATGGCGTTGAGACGGAATTTGCGGTGAATCCCGAGGGTACGGTGCACATCCTTCCCTCCACCGCCGGCACGAAGAGATACAGCCTGAACGAAGAAGCCATCTCCCCCATTCTTGACCTTGCGGCAAAAGCTTTCGATACAAAGAGCCACGGCACATTCTCAACCGTTGAAATCGATATGGACGATGAGAGCAACACCACAAGGCTTGTTTACAAGGCATACGCTTTCAATGAGCAGGATGAAAACGCCGTTCCCGAGCTGATCGATTCTTATGCGATCAAAAAGGACATGGGCCGGAACACCGTCGACCCGGATTATGAGGAACTGCCCGAAACCAATGCGGAAAATATTATGGCCAGAGGCTTCCGGTTCTTCAACGAGATGATGAAATATATGGTTCTGCTCTTCACTAAGATCCTGCCGAAAATGATATTCTAACAATCGAACATAAAAAACACCGGGGTTCATCCCCCGGTGTTTTTTGTTATCCTGATCACTGCTCCGGAAACAAACACAAAGGCAAACAAAGACTTTAATATATTTGACTTTGTACAGATTGACGATGATTTGTATTATTTGTTTAATAAGGTTGACTTTTGCCGTACATTAATATACAATGCTTTTGTACGGCAAAAGTGAGGTGATGATATGCCGTCTAAAAAAATGGGCCGTCCTACGGATAATCCCCGTCCCCACAAGCTTAATGTTCGTATTAACGATGAAAGCAAACAAATACTTGAGGAATATTGTTTACAAACATCAATTAATAAAACCGAGGCTGTTGAACGAGGGATAAAAAAATTAGAGGACGACCTTACGAAAAAATGAAAGGAAGCGGCGCACCCCTAGTCAAGGTCATAGCCACTTCCAGTACCGACAACCGCCAAAGACGGTCACAGCGTAAATATTATATCATACGCTGTGTTTTCTTTCAAGACATTGATAAACGAAAAATAAACCGTTATAAAAAGTATTTTATTGTTTATCTAAAAAAAAAGCTCTTGACAATTTGTAGCACCAAGATTATAATTATCTTGATGCCACAAGTTGGAGGTGATTGTTTGGTGGCAAGAAAAAAACCGGGGCCTAAGCCTGAACATCCTAAAAACTTCACATTACGGGTAAGAGTTGATGAAATTACGCTTAATAAGTTAGATAACTGCGTTAAAAAAGCCAACTCCAATCGTTCAGATGTTGTTAGACAAGGGATTGATTTAATGGATGAAAAGCTCCGAAAATAATGAAAGGAAGCGGCTCGCTCCCCGTCAAAGTAGCAGCCACTTCCAGTACCGACAACCGCCAAAGACGGTCACAGCGTAAATATTATATCATGCGCTGCGCTTTCTTTCAAGCCCTTCAAAAGGATTTGACCTTTTTAACGGCTTCGGGGGTTGTACGAAACAAAGAAAGGACGTTTTGTATGGACGACACCACCCGCAGGGCAGCGCGCTCGTTAATCGGCGCAAGAGAAGAGCTTGTTTTTCACACGCTCAAGCAAGACCCGGAATATCAGGAGCTTTGCCAACAGCAGGAAGAAAGCGGCGAGGCTGTTGAAATTCTCCTGCAAAAGCTTGAAAAAGACGAGCGCAGGGCCATCCACAGCTATTACGACGGCGAAATCCATAAAACCGGCTATCAAATCACGGGGGCCTATCTGCAGGGCCTGCGCGACTGCTTCCATTTAATCGGTTTTTTGAACGGAAACGAGGTACGGATATGAATATTCTCGAAGAACTTTATTACGGCAGCCTCAGGCCCTTCGAAAAAACCTTTGAGCACGATTCCGAATACGCAAAACTCGTGAGCACCATCGCCGAATATGAGGAAAAAATCACGGCGTTCCTCAACTCCCGCCCCGAGGCCGAAGAGGAAGCGTTTCTTTTCTTCCAGATCATGAACGCCCAGATCGAACTGCTCGCATTCAGCGAAATGAACCGCTTCGTCGAGGGCTTTCAGCTCGGCGCGCGTTTCCTGCTCGACTCGCTTGTGCTCCCCCAGCAAAGCGTGCTAAGGGATATTTCCTGACACATCCGCGAATCCGTGCAGATAAAACAAACCGCCGCGGCTGCCGTATTCCGGCAGGCGCGGCGGCTTTCAGTTCATCCAAAGGAACGTGCGTCACTTATGATATTTACTCCCCGCGTTAATCGAAAACGCGCGGTAAATCTGCTCGAGCAGCATAATGCGCGCAAGCCGGTGCGGAAACGTCATTTCAGACATCGAGAGCCGCACAACCCCGAGCGCCTTCACGCGCTCCGAAAGCCCGTGCGACCCGCCGATCACAAAAACGGCGGAAGAAGCACCCTGCAGCGCCGCCTGCCGCAAATCCTGTGCAAACGCCTCGCTCGAAAGCCGCTTTCCCTCAATGCAAAGCGGATAAACGCGCGCGGCGGGGGGGATTTTTTTGATGATCGCGTCCGCCTCTTTCTCAAGCGCCGTGTGAATCTGCGCGGCATTCGGGTTTTCGGGCAGCGCCGCGGGCGAAACCGTGACGATTTCCAAACGGCAGAACGCTTTCAGCCGCTTTTCATATTCAGCCGAAGCCTCTTCAAAAAACCGGTCCTTGAGCCTGCCCACGCAAATAACGCAAATGTAATTCATTGCCCCCTGCCTTTCTATCGTTCATTCACTCAGAAACCGTCCCGAAAGCATGCGTAAAACCCTGCATATATATAGGGTTCTGCGCGCGGAGGCCGGCCCGTTTTCAAATTAGAGCGTGTTCACCCAAAACAGACGGATTACAGCAGCGGCCTGCCTTCCCAATCCGTGTCCGCCTCCACGCCGAGGAGCTTCGCCACGGTGGGCGCGATGTCCAAAATGCTCACGCCGCCGATCTCCCGCCCGGCGGCAAACACCGGCCCGCGAAAAATCACGGGAATCTCCATATCCTCGGGCACATCATAGCCGTGCGTGCGGTCATGGCCGCCGTGGTCCGACGTGATGACCACGGTATAGTCCTCGGGCAGCTCCTCTAAAACCCGCTCAATATTGTTCCACGCGAAGTTCACCGCACAGAGGTAATCCTTCGTCATCCAGCCGCTCGCGTGCCCCACCGCGTCCGTAAGGCCGATATAGAAAAACACAAAATCCGGGCTATCGCTTTTCACATAGTCGATCAGGCG
The DNA here is from genome assembly GCA_031270605.1 of Oscillospiraceae bacterium. Lineage (GTDB taxonomy): Bacteria > Bacillota > Clostridia > Oscillospirales > Acutalibacteraceae > JAISXG01. The sequence continues at coordinate 67,943 of JAISXG010000058.1, forward strand.
CGCCGTATTGATGTTACACGAGTCATAATAATCGTCGCCTTTGGTGAAATGGCTGTGGTGGAGCGAGGACGGCTTGCACAAATCGCGCAGCTGCCCCCAGTCATAAAAAAAGGCGCACTTCTTGCCCCTCGCGGAAAGCACGTCGCACAGGCCCTCGATCGGGCGCACCTGCGGCACATACAGGTTTGTTAAAATGCCGTGGCGCGTGGGCGGCACGCTGAAAAAGAGAGACATGTGGCAGGGCAGCGTCACAGAAGGCATCACCGTCGCCGCCTTCAAATCAGCCGTGCTCTCTTTCAAGATCTTTTTCACGGCCTTGCTGCCGCAAAGCGTCAAGGCGTCCGGACGCATCCCGTCCACTAAAATCAGAATTACTTTGTGATCCATAAAAGCCGCATCCTTTCGTTTATAGTGCAATTGACCACTATGCCCTGTGCAAAAACAAATCGCAACCCGCCGCAATCAGGGCTTTCATACCGCAAAATTCGCCAAAAAAACTCAAAATAATACACCGAATCTATTATAATAACCCCAAACGCATAAATCAAGGCATTTTTATATTTTCTGCAAAAATAATAAGGCCGTGCAAAATAAAATCAATAAGATTTTGTTGCACGGCCCTAATTCAGCTTAAATCATTCGGTTTATTAAAATGTAAACGTTTCTTTTGAAACAGAAGTCACTTCCATCGTCATTTTTCCAACGACCTGCATCTGCATGACCACTTTAATCGTCCATTTCAAAGTGTATTCGGCAGAAATCAGCTTGCCCTTGCCGTCATCGGCAAGCGGGTCAAACACATATTTCACAGAAGAGTCTTTATAAGACACCGAAAGGTCGGTCAGGGTCATCGTATCATCCTGAAGGGCGAACTCTTTTTTAAGCTGATACAGATCCTGCTGCATAAAGACCTTGCCGTGATTGGTTTCATATGTTGTGTTTTGCGTCCAGTTATGAATGCCTGAAATGGTTTCATCCTTCAAAATAAAGGTGTATGTCGCCCTGTTCGCAGACGTTGCCGTATTGCTGACACTCTTAATCATGCCGGTGTTGAAAGCGTCCGCAATACTATATGATTTTCCCTCAGACGGGAACTCATTTTGATACAGAAGAGAGCCGGCCACCCCGTTTGCGACAGTGATCTCACGGCGGTAAGGGTCTGTTTTCATCTCTGTTTCAAGGTCTTTGAGCATGCTGCCGAACATCAACTGATAAAAAGAGTTGTTGAACTTTGCGCTTACGGCGGTGATCTCGCTCACTTCCACTTTTTTAAAGCCGATTTTGTCGGTTTTGACGCTGTTGCCAAGGGTTTTGATTTTGTCAAGAATCACAGCAGCTGTCTGCGGTGTGGAATAAGGGTTGGGGGTTTGCGTGATCTTTTCAACCCCTGCGGAGTCTCTTAAAATAATCCTCGCATCATTAGAGGTCAGCTTGCCGTCTTTGTCAACATCGGCCGCAAGAAGGGCAAGGCCGGTAAAAGGCGCGTCGAGCCTGCCTGCCTGGCGCAAAACCGCGCGGGCGTCACCGGCACTGATGAAGCCGTCAAAATCAACATCCCCAAACATGACCCAAACCACCTCCTCTGCAGAGGCAAAGAACGCAGCCCCTGAAGAAAGCACACCCATAATCAGCATCATAGAAATCAAGGCGTATGTAATTTTTTTGAATTTTTTCATTTTGAAACATCCTTTCCGTAAACGCGAAAATTCCCACAAGGATTAAAAAGAAGAATCCCAAAGCGCTCTTTTGTGCAAAAACGCTTTTACCCACCCTGCAAAACAGAGATACAGTAATAGAATTTTATCTGATTATAAGAATAACACACTTTTGTCTTTTTGTAAACTCCATTTTTAGGTTAATTGACAATTGCGTGCGCGCATATATTCGGGTATACTATATACGGGTAAAAATGTTTTACTTCCGCCACCCCTTTTGAAGGCGCGCGGTTTGTTGAAATCGAAAGGAGACTATCAAAATGATCTGTTCACACGAAGTAGAACACATGTGTAAAGTCGCAAAGGGTCCCAATCACGGCCCCGCCCCCATCCCCGAAGAGGGAAAATGGGTCAAAGCTTATGAAATCAAAGATATTTCCGGCCTTTCACACGGTGTGGGCTGGTGCGCCCCGCAGCAGGGCGCCTGCAAGCTGACATTGAACATCAAGGAAGGCATCATTGAAGAGGCGCTTCTGGAAACCGTCGGCTGCTCGGGCATGACGCATTCCGCCGCAATGGCCGCCGAGGTCCTTCCCGGCAAAACGATGCTGGAAGCAATGAACACCGACCTTGTCTGCGACGCGATCAACGTCGCGATGCGCGAAATCTTCCTCCAGTTTGTTTATGGCCGCACACAGTCGGCGTTTTCAGAGGGCGGTCTGCCCATCGGCGGCGGGCTTGAAGACCTTGGCAAGGGCCTGCGCTCCCAGGTCGGCACCATGTACGGCACCGGCTGCAAGGGCGTACGCTACCTTGAAATGTCCGAGGGGTATGTCACCCGCATGGCGCTTGATGAAAACGATCAGGTTATCGGCTATGAATTCATCAGCCTCGGCAAATTCCTTGAAGCGATCCGCAGGGGTGAAAACGCAGACGAAGCCCTGAAAAAGTTCACAGGCTCCTACGGCCGTTTTGCCGAAGCCACGAAATACATCGACCCGAGAGAAGACTAAGAATAGAGGAGGAATGCAAAATGGCGAACGATATCAAATTTGAAGGCAAAGACAGAAGAATGTCGGGAATTAAAAAATGTCTAGCGGAATACGGCATTGCGAGCCTTGAAGAGGCGCGTGAGATCTGCCTTGCAAAGGGCATTGACGTTGATAAAGAAGTGAAGAGCGTTCAGCCCATCGCATTTGAAAATGCGGCGTGGGCCTACACACTCGGCGTTGCCGTTGCCATCAAAAGCGGCAAAACAAAAGCCTCCGAAGCGGCCGCGGCAATCGGCATCGGCCTGCAGGCGTTCTGCATCCCCGGCTCGGTCGCAGACCAGCGCCAGGTCGGTCTCGGCCACGGCAACCTCGGCGCGATGCTGCTTGAAGAGAAAACAAAGTGCTTCGCATTCCTTGCGGGCCATGAATCCTTCGCGGCTGCCGAAGGGGCCATCGGCATTGCCCGCAGCGCCAACAAGGTGCGCAAAGATCCCCTGCGCGTGATTCTCAACGGCCTTGGCAAAGACGCGGCAATGATCATTTCAAGAATCAACGGCTTTACTTATGTGAAGACGGATTATGACTACTACACCGGCGAGCTGAAAATCACGGAAGAAACCGCATACAGCAGCGGCGAGCGGGCCAAGGTCCGCTGCTACGGCGCGGACGACGTTTCAGAAGGCGTTGCGGTCATGCGCCATGAGGGCGTTGACGTTTCTATCACCGGTAACTCCACAAACCCCACCCGCTTCCAGCACCCGGTCGCCGGTACCTACAAAAAGTGGGCGACGGAAAACGGCGTGAACTATTTCTCGGTCGCTTCGGGCGGCGGCACGGGCAGAACCCTGCACCCCGACAATGTGGCGGCGGGCCCCGCATCCTACGGCATGACGGATACCATGGGCAGAATGCACTCTGACGCACAGTTTGCGGGCTCATCCTCCGTTCCTGCACACGTTGAAATGATGGGTCTCATCGGCATGGGCAACAACCCCATGGTCGGCGCTACGGTCGCCTGCGCGGTTGCGGTTCAGGAAGCCTTCAAAAACTAAGCCTTGCTTTTTTCAAAGCTCCCGCCTGATGTGAGCGCGGGAGCTTTTTCATACCCAAATATTGAGGCTTACCGCCCGCTGTTCGCAGACACCAAATCCTCTTAATTGCTTAATACAATATTTGTCTGACTTTTGAGAATAATTCAGTATTTAATTGAACGAAGTTTTTTTCCTGTTTCCAAATACATAATTTGGGTTGAAAAGTTATATATGCCATGATATACTAAACACGATTAGGACAGAATATAATTGTGAATGGTGAAAATAAACAGAAAAAAGATAGAGGCAATATTATTCGATGGCGCAAGCAAAAAATGATGTAAAAAAGAGCACTAATAGAGAATATAACATATTGGTTGCCGGCCTTGTATCATCACACGAGAATGAATAACAAGCCAGTTTGATTGTTAGAAGTGTACTTCTTTTTACCGCCAAGTGACATTATATTATCGGTGTCGATAATTAGCAAATAGATGGATATTGGGGTTTAGATTTTATTAAAGGAGTGTTTGCTTTGTATCTGCTCAATATCGCAATGCCATTTCGTTATATCATTGCCATTCTATGTCCTTTTGTTTTTTATTTTATTGGCAGCAATTCATTTAAAAAATTTCTTCCAAAAGATATTGGAAGAAATTTTGCAGTTGAGGGAATGAATTCTATCGGCAAACCAAGGGGTGTAGGTATTATCATCATCTCTGTTTTTATTTTGTTTTCAATATTACTTGGATTTTTTACAAGAGAATTTTTATTTTATTATTTATTCGTTTTCTTAGAAATGTTGGCTGGTTTTTTTGATGACAAAGCAGAAAAACCTTGGAGCAGAAGCCGTAAGGGGCTGATAGACTTATTTTTAGCTTTTTTATGTAGCATCGTATTCGTTACATATAATAATGATTATTCTATTGCTCTAGGCAACTACGTGCTTAACTTACCGATTCCTGTCTTTTTGGGTATAGCGACAATTATGATATGGATTTTGATTAATGCAACAAATTGTTCTGACGGTATAGATGGTTTTTGCGGTACGTTATCTATTATTTCAATATCATCCATCGGTGTTTATTTTATTCTTAGAAAAGAAAACAATATGATGCTATTAGCTCTTATTATGATATTTTCTGTATTGCCATATCTATGGAATAATTCAGAGCCCAGCAGTATAATAATGGGTGATGCAGGGTCAAGAGGAATAGGCTTTTTCATTGGTATTCTTATTTTAAAAACGGGCAATTTACTGCTTTTTATTCCTTTATGTTTTGTTCTTTTGTTTGATGGAATTCCTGGAATTATAAAGATAGCTGTTATTCGAATTTTTAAAATAAAATTTTTGAAAAATATAAGAACGCCGATTCATGACCATTTCCGTAATAACAAAAATTGGTCTAATTCGCAAACATCTTTCAGATTTTCGATAATTCAAATCATCATATCCGCTTTGACGCTTTTTTTACTTAGCTCTGTCTAAAAATTTCCATATTCTTTCTTAAAGTTACTGTGACAATAGGTTTTTGCTTATAAATTTTGCACTGTTTTTTCAAAAATAGTGCTTTTTTTATTACTCAAAAGGTGATAAAAAATGTGTTTTATAAAAAGCAAGCGAGCATGGAAAAAACACCGTGCAGGCTTGCTTTTGAATGCGAAATCCTATATAGTGATAGTCGATATGTTCGGAATCTTTTTGAATTTGCTTTATATTTTTGCCGCAAATAGCGCAAAAGCAGACTCCTCTGAACCGACAAAAGCAAAATAACGCCATTAAAGCAGGCTTCTGTCACGTTCCATTCTAAAAAGGTGGTAATTATGAGCAATGCCATAACAAAGCAAGACATGGCCCTGCGTGAGCGCATTTTTCCCTTCACCTCCCCCGAAGCCCTACCCCTTTCCTTTCGGCTCGGCGAACGGGAGTTTCACGGCATCCCCCTCTCATCAAAGAGCGCTGTTGGCTTTGCTTATGAAAAAGCGGCGCCGCTCCCTTAAAGTACACATCTTTTGCCCGCAGGCATGAAAAAACCTGCGGGCATCTTGCTTTTAGGTGTATAATTTTGTATAGTATAAAGCGGTTGTATATTTTCGCTTTGCCGCAAGAGGTGTGGCGTCGAACAAGCAAACAATATAAGAACGAGAGGTTTATGCTATGAAATTTTCAGTCAGCTCCTACAGCTTCGGTGCGGGCCGCTTCCAAATCGGCGACATCGGCTTGATTGCGCTCGCAAAAGAAATGGGATTTGAAGGCATTGAGTTCGCAAATTTGATCGTCCCCGAGGGCAAACACATTGAAGACCACGCAAAAGAGGTGCGCGAAGCATGTGAAAAAGCGGGCTTGACCCCGGTCAGCTACACCATCGGCGCCGATTTTCTGAACGGCTCCGACGGCAATCTGGACGCGGAGGTCGAGCGGTTACATAAAGAGATTGACGTGGCTGCTCTTTTGGGTGTGACAAAAATGCGCCACGACGCAACGGGCGGCTACAAAGAAAACCGCGCATGGCGCGGCTTCGATGACGCGCTGCCCACTCTCATTGAGGGCTGCCGCCGCGTGACGGAATATGCCCAGACGAAGGGCATCCGCACAACGGTCGAAAACCACGGCTTTTTCTGCCAGGACAGCCGCCGTGTGGAAAAGCTCGTGAACGGCGTTGCCCACCCGAACTTCGGCCTGCTTGTGGATATTGGCAACTTTATGTGCGCAGACGAAGACCCGGAGCTTGCCGTCGGCCGCGTGGCCCCCTATGCCTTTCATGTGCACGCGAAGGACTTTCACAAAAAAAGCGGCAACGGCCTGCCGCCACAGGACGGATTTTTCAAATCCCGCGCCGGCAACTACCTACGCGGCGCCATCATCGGCCACGGCGACGTGCCTGTGCTGCAATGCCTGTCCACCCTCAAAAAGAACGGCTATGACGACTTTGTCAGCATTGAGTTTGAGGGCATGGAAGAACCGCAAAAGGGCATCGCCTGCGGCCTGAACACATTAAAATTCATCGAAAAGCTGTTATAGTCAATTCAATCACAAAACCCGGCAAGCCAAAAATGCGGCCTGCCGGGTTTTGTAGTCAATTAACCCGAAAATCGCGCCAAAGCTTGCGGTCTATTTTCCGATTTGCTGTGTTGCTCACCCAAACAAGCGAAGCTTGTATACAGGACTGAAAGCCTGCCTACGGTGAGCGCCGTGCAAACCAAAAAATATCCTCGCAATCTTTGGCGCGCTTTTCAAGTTAATCGACTATATAGTTGAGCAAAATAAGTCTATATTTTGTTTTTGAGAAAATAACAATTTTCACGAACTTATTCTTATTTTACGCTATTAATCAGACTACCCACGCCCTCAATGCGAATCTCGATTTCATCGCCGCTTTGAAGCGGGCCGATGCCCTCGGGCGTGCCCGTCATAATCACGTCGCCCGGCAGCAGCGTCATAATATTGCTGATAAATGCAACCGCCGCAAACACACCCGTGATCATTTTGTCAGTCGTGCTGTTCTGCCGCACCTCTCCGTTGAGAACCGACTGCACACGCAGCGCCGCGGGCGAAAGCCCCGTGACAATGTGCGGCCCCATAGGACAATAGGTGTCAAAGCCCTTGGCCCGAATCCACTGCCCGTCGTGCTTTTGCAACACCCGGTCAGACACATCGTTCGCGCAGGTGTAGCCGAAAATATACTCGTCTGCGTCCTCAGCGCAAATATTTTTGCATTCTTTTCCGATCACCACGGCAAGCTCGGCCTCATAGTCCGTGCGGTTTTCGGGGTGTGCGATCACGATCTGCCCGCCGGGGTTAAGAAGCGCCGAGGGGGGCTTCATGAAGAGCAGCGGCTCGGGCTTTATCTGCTCGCCCATCTCCGCCGCATGGCTCGAGTAATTCACCCCGAGGGCAATAATTTTTGAGGGCGTCACGGGTGCAAGCAGTTCGAACGCCCCCTGCACTTGACTCTCTGCCACCTGCGGATTTTTAAATAAATCTCCCGACAGACTGTAATATGCCCCGTCTTTCAGTTCGGCATAAAAAATCCCGCCGTTTTGCTTCAGCCTTGCATATGTCATTGTTGAGAATCCCTTCCACTTTTCAGTTTACCGGCCGAGCCAGCCGCCGTCCACCGCGAGGGTGTAGCCGTTCACATAGTCCGCCGCGGCGCTCGCGAGAAACACGCACGCGCCGCCAATGTCCTCCGGTGTGCCCCAGCGCCCGGCGGGGATGCGTGCCAAAATCTCTGAACTGCGCTTTTCGTCATTGCGCAGCAGCTCGGTGTTGTTTGTGACCATGTAGCCCGGGGCGATGGCGTTCACGTTGATTCCATGGGGCGCAAGCTCGTTGGCCATCTCCATTGTCAGGCCGCGCACGCCGCTTTTGCTCGCGGTATAGCTCGGCACACGGATGCCGCCCTGAAACGAGAGCATGCTCGCGATGTTGATGATTTTTCCGCCGCTGTTTTGCTTAATGAACTGCTTTGCCGCCGCCTGGCTGAGCAAAAAGAGCATTTTGAGGTTGAGGTTCATCACGTCGTCCCAGTCCTGCTCTGTGAAATCCACCACGTCCGCCCGGCGGATGATGCCTGCGTTGTTCACAAGAATGTCGATTTTACCGAATTGCTTCAAAACCTCTTCCATCACATAGGCCGCGCTTTCTGTTTTGCCCAAATCGGCGAGAATTTCAAAAAACTGCCCCTCGGGGATTTTTGCGGCGGTTTCCGCACAGCTTCTTCTCGCCACGCCCGCGACCAACGCTCCCGCCTCGGCCAGGGCGACGCACATGCCCTGCCCAAGGCCGGTGTTTGCGCCGGTGACAACGGCGACCTTGCCGTCAAGCCTGAATCTATCTAAAATCATGCTGATCCCTCCCAAATCATTATAACAAATCTTCTGTGCGGATGCCCTGCATGTCGTCAAACGCCTGATTCTCGCCGCACATGCCCCAAATGAAGGTGTAGTTCTTTGTGCCAACGCCGCTGTGAATGGACCAGCTGGGCGAAATCACGGCCTGACGGTTTTTGACGGTGATGTGGCGGGTTTCATCCCCCGGGCCCATGAGGTGGATCACGGCGTGGGACTCGGGCACGTCGAAATAAAGATAAACCTCCATTCTGCGCTCGTGGGTATGGGTGGGCATGGTGTTCCACACGCTGCCCTCGGCAAGAATCGTCAGCCCCATCACGAGCTGGCAGCTCTCCACATTGCCCGGCAGAATATATTTATAGATGATGCGCTCATTGCAGTCCGTGGACGAGCCCAGCGCGGCCTGCACCGCCTTGCTTTTCGGGATGTGCACCGTGGGGTACTCCTTGTGCGCGGGCGTGGAATTCAGATAAAAAACCGCCGGATTCTCAGCGGAATCAGACGCGAAAGAAATCTCTTTCGTGCCGCGCCCGAGATAAAGGCAGTCATATTTTTGCATGGGATAAGAAACGCCGTCGGCCACGATCACACCGTCGCCCGCGATGTTGATCACGCCCATCTCGCGCCGCTCAAGAAAATAGTCACAGGCAAGCTCCCCCGCCGCCTCAAGCTCCAGCGCGCCCGAAACCGGCACCGCGCCGCCCGCGATGATGCGGTCATAGTGTGAATAGGCCATGTTGATTTTGTCTTGCAGGAACAGCTGCTCAAGCAAAAAATTCTCCCGCAGCTCGGCGGTGGTCATGCGCCGGTACTCATTTTTTGAAACGCTGTAACGAATATCCATATCTGTCCCCTTTTCTTTTCATGCCCGCGTGTTTGCGCAGGCGTTGCTTTGCTCTATAGTTGAGTATAGCAACCTGAGGGAAAACTGTCAACCGCTTCCGGCTTTTGCGCCAAAAGAAACTTTGCGCTTTAACCATCATTGAAACGGTTATTGAATAAACAAGCAACAATTCGTTCATTGTTTTATGGGAATCTTGACTTTATTGTTAAATTTTTGTATCATTATTTCAACAATAAATACAAGGGCGTATTTTTGTATTTTCGGAAGGGTGATGTAGAGTGGATCTGCGCAATATTATCAACCGTAAAAACGAAATGGCCGACTACATGGTCGAAGACATTACAAAAATCATCAAAACCTTTGACAAACGCCCGCCCGGCAGCAAGGGTGAAAAAGAGGCCGTGGACTATATGGCCTCTGAGCTGAAAAACTGGGCTGACGACGTGAAAGTCGAGTCCTTCACGCTGCACCCCGGCGCTTTCATGGGCTGGATCTATCTCTTGGTGCCGCTGATCGTGGCAGGCTATGTGAGCTACTTTTTTCAGCCGATCCTCACGATTCCCTTCATTCTGCTTGGCATAATCATCATGCTGTTTGAATTCATTCTCTATCGCCAGTTCGTGGATAAGCTTTATAAGAAAAAAACCTCTTATAACATCACCGCGGTCAAAAAGCCCACGGGCGAGGTCAAACGCCGCATTTTCTATAACGGCCACCCGGACGCAGCGCCGGAATGGACATTTAACTACCTTTTGGGCGGCGTCGGTTTTGTCGGGCATGTGGCGATTTGCATGGTGGGCGTTATCTATATGCTCGCGATCGCCGTCGTGTCGATTCTCAACAACGCGGGCGTGATTGCGGTCGCTGCGACGACCATCCGCACCCTCGGTATGGTCGCCCTTGTGTTTGCCCCGTTCTGGATTTTGCTGCTCTGGCTGTGGAACGACGACCGCGTGGTGGACGGCGCAAACGACAACCTTTCGGGCTGTTATATGGGTATGGCGATTTTAAAGGCCATGAGCGAAGCGGGCATCACGCTCGAAAACACCGAGGTGGGCGTTTTGATCACAGGCTCCGAAGAGGCGGGCCTGCGCGGCGCAAAGGCGTGGAGCGAAGCCCACAAGGGCGAATATGAAGACGCCGAAACCATCATCTTTGCCTATGACACGATTCATGAGCTCAAGCACCTGTGCGTCAACGTGCGCGACCTCAACCTCACCGTGAAGGCGCACGACAGGCCCTCAAAGCTCTTTAAAGACGCTGCGGATGAGCTGGGCGTTCCCTGCTTCTATGGCAATGTGCCGCTCGGCGCGACCGATTCGGCGGCATTCAATCAGGGCGGCTTCAAGGCAACCGGGATCACCGGCCTGAACCACAATTTGCAGGATTATTACCACACCCGCCGCGACACCTATGACAACCTCGACAAGGAATGCCTTGCCGAATGCTATGCCGCCAGCGTGAAAGCGCTTGAGCTGCTTGACGACGGCAAATAAGCGGATACATATACAGAAAACAGTTCCTCAAAGAGACGGATTTTTGCAAAAAAGTCCGTCTCTTTTTTTATTATACGGCAAATTTTAAAATTTTTTTTAAAAACTAGTTCCTATAGAACTATCATACGTTCCATTGGATTCTGGAACAAAAAACGTTTTTGAGATATACTTAAAAAAAGCATCTTACAAAGGATGTTTCGATTCAAAGGGGAGAAATTGGCATGAATAATAGAGCCGTTGGCGAGCGTATCAAAGAAATCAGGAAAGCTCACAACCTCACGCAGAAACAGTTGGCGGAAATGATCGGCATAAGCATCACGCATATCAGCGTGATCGAACGGGGCGTGAAAACCCCGAAACTCGAAACATTGATCGATATTGCTAATGCAATGCATGTAAATTCAGATTCTTTATTACAAGATGTGTTAATTATTTCTCAGCAGGTTAAAACCTCAGAATTATTTGAGTTGATTAAAGATCTCCCTCCAAAACAACAGCAAAGAATTTTAAAGATAGTTCAGTTATTGGTTGAAGATAGATAATAGTTAAAAACAAAGGGTTTTTCAATAAATCCTTTGTTTTTTTATAAAGTTATAATAAATAATTTATAGAATTCGACAAAAATCCTGAATATTCTACATTATAAACATGCTAATATAATTCTAATAGAACTTGTAGTTGTTCTATTAGAACAAGGAGGTAACAAAATGAGAAGCTTTGAAACAGTTTTAGAAAAAATTGCCCGGCAGGAGGGCGTCAGCCCAAGCGACGTTTACCGGGAAATGCAGCTTGCGATTGACGCAAGCTTTGACAATCCCGACCCTCTGATACAGGCCGCATGGCGAAGCATCCCCCTAAAAGGGAAGCGACCTACGCCCGAAGACATCTTAACCTATTACGCGTCAAAGCTGTCATGCCGTTCTGCGTTGAAAACATAGGCATCGTTTTCAGCCGTTTTTGCCGCGAAACGCTCAAAATACCGCTCATTAAAACCTGAGAGTGGTTCATAAACAAAAAATGCCTGCTGAAACTCCCTGTTTCAGCGGGCATTCATACTGTAGATTCCCCGAAAACCTTCATGGATGGAGTCAAAGGTAACCGCGCAGCCGTCCGGCGACCAGCGCGGGTGCAAATCGCAGCGGATGTCGCCGTCGATCATCGGGTCGCTGTAAAAACGCCCCGCAAGCTCCCCCTTGCCCGCTGCCAGATCATAAAAAATCAGCTTGCGGTGGGGGTCGGAGCGCGTCGGATACGAGTCGTAAAGGAGGGTTTTGCGGTCCGCGCTGTAGCTGACATGCCCGTCAAAGGTGAAAAAGGCTTCGTCGATTGCGCGGGCCTTCTGGGTCCTGTCCGTCAATTCATAGAGCTGCGGGGTGTTCTCACCGGGCAGCGTGCCGTAAAGCGCAAGCACGCGTTCGTCCTTCCAGTGATAGTGCGAGGCATAGGACCACCCCAGCAGCAAATAAGGCTCGGAGCCGTCAATATTCGCGGTGATCAGCGCGGATTTCCAGCCGCTTCCCGGCGCGGGAAAATTGCGCACAAGGCAGACAAACCGGCTGCCCCGCGTGTTGAACGACAGATGATTCACACAGAGCTTCGCCCGCCCGCCTGCTTCGGGTTCACCGGCGAGCGCGCGCATCTGCGGGTAGGACAACGCCAGAGAGGATTCCCCCGTCCTCATATCCATCAGAAAAATGCCGTCATCCTCCGGGCAGGCCTGGTTCCGGAAGGGGTCCTCCCCGAAAGGATAACCGCACACCGGCCGAAAATCCCGCATCCGCGTGAAGCTCGTGCTCAGCGCGTAGCCGCCGTCGGGGCTGAGGGCCGCAACGGGCCGGGGCAAAAGCTGCTCCCGCCCGTCGGGTGACTGCACGACCGCCCCGTAAACGCCGTCCCGCCATTGATTATAGATGAACCGCCCCGATGTATCGGGCAGCCATTGCAGCATCGAACCCTGCTGAAAATTCCACGCAAGGGTCCGGGCGGCTTGGCGAAAACTCTCTGCCCGCAGGTCGAGAATCATAATATCGGCGACGTCCCCCGGGCGGGGGCTTCGGTCATGAAAACCGGTTCGGTGCGCCAGAAGATGGCGCCCGTCGGGGCTGATATCGGAATGGTCATAATACCCGAAGAACCAATGCCCTTCCATCGGGGTCAGCCGCCGGAGCGAAAACGCCGCCCTCATTGAAACACCCGCCCTTTCCCCGTTCTTTTCAGAAACGATTCACAATTTCATTATGCTTTCTATAACGAAAACCGGTGTGAAACAGTCCACACCGGTTTTTACGGTCAATTGATTTTACGCGCGCTTCTTCTTGCGCACCGCGGCAAACACAAACGCCGCAATCACCACAACCGCAACGCCGGCAAGGGCGATATAAAGCGCCGTGTTGCTGCTGCCCGCAATGCCCAGCTCGTTCCAATAGCTGTTCATTAAATCCAGGGTCGTCTTTGGCAGCGCGTGGAAATACTGTGTTTCGGGCTTATCACCCTCGGCAGGATAAAGGTATTCATTGCCCTTCAGCTCATAGTCGTCACTCTCAAGCACCGCGGTGTTGGGGCTCGCATAGCAAATATAGTCCGCGTTGGCAACGGCGATTTCAGGCTCAAGCATAAAGTTGATGAACAGCTCGGCCGCCTCTTTGTTTGCCGCGCCTTTCGGAATGCACATGGAGTCCATGAAAATGTTCGTGCCCTCTTTCGGGTAGAAGAACGCGAGGTCGGGGTTATTGTCCGCCATGCTCAAAAAGTCGCCCGCGTAATAGGGGGCAATCGCGGCCTCGCCCTTCTCCATTTTGTTGAAAACTTCATCCATCACATAGTTCTGGATCAGGGGCTTCTGCTCCTTGAGTTTTTCAAAGGCAGCCTCCCAATCCGCGGGGGCCTCGCTGTTCGCATCCTGACCCAGCAAAAACTGCGCGGTCGAAAACGCGTCGCGGGGGTTGTTGAAGTTAAGAATCTGCCCCGAATATTTTTCATCCCACATCAGGCTCCAGCTGTCGGGAGTGCCGTCGACAACCTTGGTATTATAAATAATGCCGACCATGCCGACTGTGTAAGGCACAGAATATTCATTCTTTGGGTCAAAATAGGTGCTTTTGTGTTCGTCGGCGATATATTGATAATTCGGGATATTATCAAAATCGATTTTCTCAAGCATGTTTTCGGCAACCAAACGGGCAATCATGTAGTCGGAGGGGATGATAACGTCATAGTTTGTGCCGCCCGCGGCAAGCTTCGCATACAGGTCCTCGTTGCTGTCATACATGCTGTACTGCACGGTAATGCCGTATTTCTCCTTAAACGCGGCAAGCACGTTAAGACTGCCCTCCGAGCCGTCTGAGATGTATTCGCCCCAGTTATACACATAAAGTGTCGTGCCCTCAAGGTGGGAATAATCCTTCTCCTCCGCCGGGGTAGTCGTGGTTGTCGCCGCGGTTGTGGTTTCATCCGCAAAAGCGGTAAGAGAGAGCGAAAGTACGCTCATCAAAACCAAAAAGACGGCCGCAAATTTTTTCATCATGGGTATCAATCCTTTCCTGATATATTCTATTGCTATTTTGCAATTTTTACAATTTTATTTGCCTTTTTGTCCGCCCGCGTCTGTGACAGGTTCGTGAGCAGCAGCAATAGCAGAATCGTGACAAAAATCAGCGTGGAAAGCGCATACATATCCGGCGTCACCCGCTTTTTTGTCATCGCATATATGCGCAGCGGCAAGGTCTGTGAAGCGGGACCCGAAACAAAGTGGCTGATGATGAAGTCGTCAAGCGACAGGGTGAACGCCATGATCAGCCCGCTCAGGATTCCCGGCATGATCGCCGGCAAAACCACCTTAAAAAAAGCTTTTGCGGGCGTGCAGCCGAGGTCCATGGCCGCCTCAGAAAGGTGCACGTCCGTCTGCCGCAGCTTCGGCAGCACGTTGAGGATCACATAAGGCAGGTTAAAGGTGATGTGGGCGATCAGCAGTGTCCAAAATCCGAGCACATTGCTCACACTGAGCATTCTGCCGATGAACACAAACAGAAACATCATGGAGATACCTGTGACGATTTCAGGGTTCATCATGGGGATATTCGTCACGCTCATCACGCTGTTTTTGATGGGCTTGCTTTTATAGGCGTTGATGCCCACCGCCGCCGCGGTGCCGAGCACCGTGGCAAAAACGGAAGAGCCCACGGCGATGATCAGCGTGTTGCGCAGAGCATTGAGCGTCATGCTGTCGCGAAACAGCTCGCCGTACCACTTGAACGAAAAGCCTTCAAACACGGCCGTGCTGTTTGAAGCATTGAATGAAAACGCAATCAACACCCCGATGGGGGCATATAAAAACAGCAGGATCATCGCGGTATAAAGTTTTGAGGGCAAAGACATTTTGGTTTTCATACAGTGCAACCATCCTTTCTCTGTAAGGCGGAAGTTTTTAGCGGTATTACGCAGTAATATTTCTGCCCTGCGGCAGAAAAGCAAAAAACTTCCCGTTTGAAAGACTTGTCTTTCAAACTACGATTCTACCCCCTTTGTCATCTTCGTCTGAAAAGTGGTTCATAACGGCCATGCAAATCAGGATCATAATCATCAAAATGAGCGACAGCGCCGCGCCGAGGTTATAGTTGTTGGCGGATTTAAACTGCTGCTCAATCACGTCGCCGATGAGCCTTGAGTTTGTGCCGCCGAGCTTTTGCGAAATATAAAACGTGCTCACCGAGGGCACAAACACCATCGTCAGCCCCGAAATCACACCGGGCAGCGACAGGGGGAAAATCACCTTGCTCACCACATGCAGGCGGTTGCCGCCAAGGTCCGCGCAGGCCTCCACAAGGGATTTGTCCATCTTCTCCATCACCGTGTAGATCGGCAGGATCATATAGGGCAAAAAATTATACACCATGCCGAGCACCACCGCGCCCTGGGTGTTGATCATGTGAACGGGCGGCAGGCCGATCTTTGTCAGCAGCGTGTTAATGATGCCGGTATCCTCCAGAATCGTCATCCACGAATAGGTTCTGATCAAAAGGTTCATCCACATCGGGAGCATCACCAAAAGGATCATGGTGCGCTGCACATTCGCCGATGACTGCGAAATGATATAGGCAATCGGATAAGCAATGATCAGGCAAATCACCGTTGCCACAAGCCCAAGCCAGATCGAAAGCATGAACGTGGCCTGATAGTTCGGCAGCTGCGCGATGTTTTGCAGCGTGAAATTGCCGG